>NZ_JASCPP010000107.1:0-20678 GCF_029959745.1 Pseudomonas sp. PS01298
GGCTTGCTCGCGAAAGCGGTGTATCAGTCAGCAGGGATGTTGAATGTCAGAACGCATTCGCGAGCAAGCCCGCTCCCACATTTGATCGCATTCCAGCCTGGAATTGATGCCCCCCTAATAACAAGAATCCCCCGGGAGCCCGCTTATGTCGGTCGATCCGCAACACCTGCTTCGCGCGCTGTTTGCCACAGCCATCGACGCCGCCCACCCCCGGCAAGTCCTCGAACCTTATCTGCCCACCGACCGCAGCGGCCGTGTGATCGTGATCGGCGCCGGCAAAGCCGCCGCCGCCATGGCCCTGGTGGTGGAAAACGCCTGGCAGGGCGAAGTCTCCGGCCTGGTGGTCACGCGCTACGGCCACGGCGCGCCGTGCAAGAAAATCGAAGTGGTCGAGGCCGCCCACCCGGTCCCCGATGCCGCCGGCCTCGCCGTGGCCAAACGCGTGCTGGCATTGATCAGCAACCTGACTGAAGACGACCGCGTGATCTTCCTGCTGTCTGGCGGCGGCTCTGCACTGCTCGCCCTGCCCGCCGAAGGCATCACCCTGGCCGACAAGCAAGCCATCAACAAAGCCCTGCTCAAATCCGGCGCCACCATTGGCGAGATGAATTGCGTGCGCAAGCACCTCTCGGCGATCAAGGGCGGCCGACTGGCCAAGGCGGCCTGGCCGGCGACGGTCTACACCTATGCGATTTCCGATGTGCCGGGCGACCAGGCCACGGTGATTGCTTCCGGCCCCACCGTTGGCGATCCGAGCACGTCGCAACAGGCGCTGGCGATCCTCAAGCGCTACGGCATCGACGCCCCCGCCTCGGTACGCAGCTGGTTGCAGAACCCGGCCTCGGAAACCGTCAAGCCGGGTGACCCGGCACTCGCGCGCAGCCACTTCCAATTGATCGCGCGCCCGCAGCAATCACTGGAAGCGGTCGCGGTGAAAGTCCGCCAGGCCGGGTTCAGCCCGCTGATCCTCGGCGACCTTGAAGGCGAAGCGCGGGACGTGGCCAAGGTGCACGCCGGCATCGCCCGACAAATCGTGCAGCATGGCCAGCCACTGGCGGCGCCCTGCGTGATCCTCTCCGGTGGCGAAACCACCGTCACCGTGCGCGGCAATGGCCGTGGCGGGCGCAATGCCGAATTCCTGCTGAGCCTGACCGACAGCCTCAAGGGCTTGCCGGGCGTGTACGCCCTGGCCGGTGATACCGACGGCATCGACGGCTCCGAAGACAACGCCGGCGCCATCATGACCCCCTGCAGCTATGCCCGCGCCGAGGCCTTGGGCCTGTCGGCCAGCGACGAGCTGGATAACAACAACGGCTACGGCTATTTCGCCGCGCTCGAGGGCTTGATCGTCACCGAACCGACGCGCACCAACGTCAATGATTTCCGCGCCATCCTGATCCTTGAGACTGCCAAACATGACGCCTGACAAGAAGGTCAAAATCCTCGCCACCCTGGGCCCGGCCACCGACGGTATCGATGATATCCGCGAGCTGGTGGAGGCCGGCGTGAATATCTTTCGCCTCAACTTCAGCCACGGCGAACACGCCGATCACGCCCAGCGCTACCAGTGGATTCGCCAGGTCGAGCGCCAGCTGAACTACCCGCTGGGCATCCTCATGGACCTGCAAGGGCCGAAGCTGCGGGTCGGGCGCTTTGCCGAAGGCAAGGTGCAATTGGTGCGTGGCCAGGCCCTGCGCCTGGACCTGGACCCCACACCGGGCGACCAGCGTCGGATCAACCTGCCGCACCCGGAAATCATCGCGGCGCTGGAGCCCGGCATGGACCTGTTGCTGGATGACGGCAAATTGCGCCTGCGGGTCATCACCAAGCATGCGGATGCCATCGACACCACGGTGCTGAATGGCGGCGAATTGTCCGACCGCAAAGGTGTGAATGTCCCACAGGCGCTGCTGGAACTCAGCCCGCTCACCGCCAAGGACCGCAGCGACCTGAGGTTCGGCCTGGAACTGGGTGTGGACTGGGTGGCGCTGTCGTTCGTGCAACGCCCGGAAGACATCCGCGAAGCCCGTGAGTTGATCGGCGACAAAGCGTTCCTGATGGCCAAGATCGAGAAACCCTCGGCCGTGCAGCGCCTGCAGGAAATCGCCGAGCTGAGCGACGCGATCATGGTGGCCAGAGGCGACCTGGGTGTGGAAGTGCCCGCCGAGAGCGTGCCGCAGATCCAGAAAGACATCATCAGCACCTGCCGCCAGTTGGGTAAGCCGGTGGTGGTGGCCACGCAGATGCTCGAGTCCATGCGTTTCTCCCCGGCACCGACTCGCGCCGAAGTCACCGATGTCGCCAACGCCGTGGCCGAAGGCGCCGATGCGGTGATGCTGTCGGCGGAAACCGCGTCCGGCGAGTACCCCCTGGAAGCCGTGCAGATGATGAGCAAGATCATCCGCCAGGTCGAAAACGGCCCGGACTACCAGACGCAACTGGACGTCAGCCGGCCCAAGGCGGACGCCACGGTGTCGGACGCCATCAGCTGTGCGATCCGGCGGATCAGCAGCATCCTGCCGGTGGCGGTGCTGGTGAACTACAGCGAGTCCGGCAGCTCCAGCCTGCGCGCGGCGCGGGAACGGCCGGTGGCGCCGATCCTCAACCTCACGCCGAATCTCTCCACTGCGCGCCGCTTGAGCGTGGCGTGGGGCGTGCATTCGGTGGTCAATGATCGGCTGCGCCAGGTCGATGAAGTGTGTTCGACCGCGCTGGAGATCGCCCAGGCCCAGGGGATGGCGCAGCGTGGGGATACGTTGGTGATTACCGCGGGAGTGCCGTTCGGGCAACCGGGGTCGACCAATTCGCTGCGTATCGAGACGTTGATCTAGCGTCTGTTCAGGCCTCATCGCGGGCAAGCCCGGCGCCCACATTTTGATTGGTGAACCGATTCAAATGTGGGAGCTGGCTTGCCGGCGATTGGGGGCAACTCGGTCCCTCAGACTCACCCACCATGTCCAACCAATCCTGCCCCGACTGGGCCGAAGCCTTGCTCAACGGCTTCAGCCAGATCTTCCTGCAGCGCCATCCCCTGTGTGGCCTGCTGTGCCTGCTGGCCATCCTGATCGGCGCCCCGGCCCTGCTCGGCGGGGCGTTGCTGGGAGGCGTCGCCGGTTTGCTCACGGCCCAACGCCGGGGTTATCCCAAGGCCGAACGCCAGGCCGGCCTGTATAGCTACAACGGCGTACTGCTGGGTTTGCTGATCAGCCAGTACTTTGCCTGGTCGGCCGTGCTGCCACCGCTGATCCTGGCGTGCGGCGGCTTGAGTGCGATGCTCACGCGACAATGGCTCAAACACGCAACCCGCCCCGATGACCTGCCCGCCTACACCGCGCCGTTTGTCGGCCTCGGCTGGCTGTTGCTGGGCAGCGTGCCGCCGAACACGTTTGCACTCGGCGAAGCCGACACCTTGGCCGTCCTGACCGCGCCTTTTACCGGGCTCGCGCAAATCATGCTGCTCGACCAGCCCCTGGCCGGTGCGCTGATCGCGCTTGGCCTGTGGCTGGCCAATCGGCGTGCCGCCCTCTGGGCCTTGACCGGCGCCCTCTGCGGAGTGCTGATCGCGCTACTGCTCGACGAGACCGCCAGCGCCCTGCTCGGCCTGCACAGCTACAACCCCGCGCTGGCGGCACTGGCCCTGTGCCAGACGCGCCGCCACGCCTGGCAACCACTGCTCGGCATCCTGCTGGCAATCGTCCTCACGCCAGGCTTTGCCGCGCTGCACCTGCCGGCGTTGACCGCCCCGTTCATCCTCGCGTGCTGGCTGGTGCGTGCCGGTCGCCGGATGCTGGGTAAACCCCGCATGGACAGCCCCTTCGAATCCCCCTAGGCTTGCTCGATATTCGATTCAGGCGGGCTTTATGGACAGCAACAACGACTGGCGTCAGCGGCTCTACGTCATGGTTTTTCAAAGCGACACAGCGGCCGGCCGGCGCTTCGACAGCACCTTGCTGCTGATCATCCTCGCCAGCCTGGTAATTGTGATCCTCGACAGTATCCAGACCGTCCACGATAACTACGCCGACGTGCTGGCCTACATCGAGTGGGGCTTCACCATCATTTTCGCCATCGAGTACGGCCTGCGCCTGTACTGCTCGCCCAAGCCGCTGCGCTATGCCTTCAGCTTCTATGGGCTGGTGGATTTGCTCGCCATCGTCCCCGGCATCCTCGCGCTGTATTACAGCGACGCCCAGTACCTGCTGATCATCCGCATCATCCGGATGCTGCGGATCTTCCGCGTGCTCAAGCTCAGCCCTTACCTCAAGCAAGCCAATTACCTGATGGCCGCGCTGCGCGGCAGCAAGCAGAAGATCGTGGTGTTCCTGGTCAGCGTGTGCACCCTGGTTACCGTATTCGGCACCTTGATGTACGTGATCGAAGGCCCGGAACACGGGTTTACCAGCATTCCCAAAGGCATCTATTGGGCGATCGTGACCCTGACCACCGTGGGCTTTGGCGATATCGTGCCCAAGACCCCGCTGGGCCAGGTGATTTCGTCACTGGTGATGATCACCGGTTACTCGATCATCGCCGTGCCGACGGGGATTTTTACCGCCGAACTGGCCAGTGCCATGCGCGGTGAGCAGCTGCAAACCGACTGCCCGGTGTGCAACAAGAACAGCCACGAGCCCAACGCGGCGTTCTGCTCGCGCTGTGGCAATGCGCTGTTTAAGAAAGTGGAATAAGCAAAGTGCGTTTTAATCTTTAAGCGTCTATGCAGGCCCAGCTATAGTCGCTGGCAAAATGCCCTCACTCAATCGATAACCTTCTCGAACAACAAGGAATGAGCAGTGAAAAAACTCGTTAGCGCCTCTCTACTGGCCGCCGGCCTTGCCCTGGCGGGCGCCGTCCAGGCAGCCCCGGTCACTCTGCTCAACGTCTCGTATGACGTGATGCGCGATTTCTACAAGGACTACAACGCCGCCTTCCAGAAACACTGGGACGCCGAGCACCCGAACGACAAGCTGACCCTGCAGATGTCCTTCGGCGGCTCCAGCAAACAAGCGCGTTCGGTAATCGACGGCCTGCCGGCTGACGTGATCACCATGAACATGGCCACCGACATCAACGCCCTGGCCGACAACGGCAAGCTGGTGCCGGACAACTGGGTCACGCGCCTGCCGAACAACAGCGCGCCATTCACCTCCGCCACGGTGTTTATTGTGCGCAAGGGCAACCCGAAAGCCCTGAAAGACTGGCCGGACCTGTTGAAAGACGGCGTGCAAGTGATCGTGCCCAACCCGAAGACTTCCGGTAACGGCCGCTACACCTACCTGTCGGCCTGGGGCTACGTGCTGAAAAACGGCGGCGATGAGAACAAGGCCAAGGCCTTTGTCGGCAAGCTGTTCAAGCAGGCGCCTGTGCTGGACACCGGTGGCCGCGCCGCGACCACCACGTTCATGACCAACCAGATCGGCGACGTGCTGGTGACCTTTGAAAACGAAGCAGAAATGATCGCCCGCGAATTCGGCCGTGATCAGTTCGAAGTGATCTACCCAAGCGTCTCTGCCGAAGCCGAGCCGCCGGTGTCGGTGGTCGACAAAGTGGTCGAGAAGAAAGGCACCCGCGCGGCCGCCGAAGACTACCTGAAGTACCTGTGGTCGCCGGAAGGCCAGGAAATCGCCGCCAACAACTACCTGCGCCCACGCGACGCGAAGGTACTGGCCAAGTACACCGACCGTTTCCCGAAAGTCGAATTCCTCTCGGTAGAGAAGACCTTCGGCGACTGGCGCACCGTGCAGAAAACCCACTTCAATGATGGCGGTGTTTTCGACCAGATCTACAGCGGTCAATAACTGAACAAACGCAGCCCCGTGTGGGAGCTGGCTGGCCTGCGATGCAGACACCTCGACGTATCAGGCATACCGAGGTGATGCTATCGCAGGCCAGCCAGCGCCTGCATTGGGGGATGCGCCTGGCCCTTACATCGGCGGTGTCACGCCATCTTTGCCGGCCGAGATAGCCTGCGCCGTCACCGTCCCGTCCGCGTCCTTCGCCGCAAACATCACCACCTTCACCCCCGGCTTGAGCAAGCTGCGGTCGCCTGGCTCCAGGTTGACGATCGGCACATCATCCGGCACCACGATCTTCTGCTCGCCCCCCTTGTATTTGACGGTCAACGTCCGCCCGTTGCTGACCACCAGGTCGCCGACCGTGCCGTTGGTCATGCTGCTGCCTTCTTTGAGGTCGAACGCCCGGTGCCCGTCGCCCGTGCCGGCCATCGCCGGCGGGAACACATGCACTTCGAGCGCAGTCAGGGTGCCGTCGGCGTTGGGCATGGCAGCCGAGCCGATGTAGCTGCCGGGCTTGATCTCGTCGATCCTGGCCAGCGTCACGGCACGGACCTGGGTGTCTTTTGTCAGGTGCACGGTGACGTCTTCACCACTGTTGACCTTGACGTGCATCGCGTCGCCGTCGATCGCCGTGATGGCGCCACGCACACCCACGCGTGGGGCATCGGCCGCGTTCGCCAGGCCGACAGCCATGGCGGCGGCAAGGGTGGAAGCCAGGAGCATCTTGTTCAACGTGATCTTCATCGCAATGGATTTCCTGTTTCGGCAGTTGTGTCTGAATGTATCATTGCCGTTCGACGCGAAAGTTAACGTTTCAGTCATTAATTCCCGGCATGAGTGTTATCACCACCAGCGGCCTACTCGCCGTTGCACCTTGTCTCTACTCTCGCTCGCCTACTTCCTCCGCTTTTATGAGAACACCATGAACGCTACCTCACACCCTACAACCACCATGACCCGCGCGATGGTGATGCTGTTTGCGTTCTGCTGCGGCGCCATTGTCGCCAACATCTACTACGCGCAGCCGATCATCGAACTGATCGCACCGGACATCGGCCTCACCCCGGCGATGGCCAGCCTGATCGTGTCCCTGACGCAAATCGGTTATGCCCTCGGCCTGTTTTTCCTGGTACCGCTGGGCGACCTGCTGGAAAACCGCAAGCTGATGATCACCACCACCGTGGTGGCCATTGCGAGCCTGCTGGGCGCAGCCTTCACCGAGCAGCCGAACCTGTTCCTGCTGGTGTCGTTGCTGATCGGCTTCAGTTCGGTGTCGGTGCAAATCCTGATCCCGCTGGCCGCCCATCTGGCACCCGCCGAATCCCGTGGCCGGGTGGTGGGCAGCATCATGGGCGGGCTGCTGCTCGGCATTCTGCTGGCGCGGCCGGTGTCCAGTGTGGTCGCGGACCACTTCGGCTGGCGGGCGATGTTCATGGCGGCGGCCGCGCTGATGGCGTTCATCAGCGTGGTGCTGATGCTGACCATCCCCAAGCGCCAGCCTGACCACAGCGCCAGCTATGGCCAACTGCTCGGCTCGCTCGGCACCTTGTTGCGTGAACAACCCCTGCTGCGCCAACGTGCGTTCTACCAGGGCTGCATGTTTGCCACCTTCAGCCTGTTCTGGACCGCCGCACCGCTGGAGCTGGCGCGCAATCATGGGCTGAGCCAAAGTGAGATCGCGTTGTTCGCACTGGTCGGTGCCCTGGGTGCCATCGCTGCGCCCATCGCCGGCCGCCTGGCCGATGCCGGCCATACTCACCGCGCCTCACTGCTGGCCATGCTGTTTGCCGTGCTGAGCTTCCTGCCAGCCTTCGTGCACCCGCTGTACAGCGTGATCGGCCTGGCGGTGACCGGCGTGGTCCTGGACTTCTGCGTGCAGATGAACATGGTCCTCGGCCAACGCGCGATCTATGCCCTCGACGCCAACAGCCGCAGCCGCCTCAACGCGTTGTACATGACCAGCATCTTCATCGGCGGCGCCTTCGGCTCGGCGATTGCCAGCAGCGTCTACGAGCACGGTGGCTGGCTGGGCGTGATGCTGGTGGGCAGTGCGTTCCCGCTGGTGGCGCTGTTGCGCTTCCTGAGTGCTTCGCGCCAGGTCACGGTCGCCACGGCCTGATCGCCCTCAGGAGCGCACCAGCTTCTCCAAGGCCGCGTCCGCGAGGAATGACGAGCGGCTTTTGACCTTGTGCTCGCGCACATAACGGTCGATGCGCTGGATGACATAACCGGGCAAGGTCACGTTGACCTTCTCGGTCTTGCCCAGATAGGGCGAGATGTCCAGCTCGAGCATGCCCCAGCCCATCCCGGCGTAGTCTTCATGGGCGTGATGATTGGCCACCGACGTGGGCATCGGAATCGGCCCACCTTCGGCGGCGATTTCTTGCAGCATGATGTGCGCGACTTCCACGGCGGCGTTGTACGCCTCTTCGAAACTGTCACCGGCGGTGACCGCGCCTGGAATATCGGGGATCTGAATACCGGTGGCGGTAAAGTCATCGCCCCATTCGATACAGATTGGGTATTGCATGAATGCTCTCCTTAGAACTGAAACAGCCCGGCGCGTTTCCTGATGCTTCTGACGGTGCCCAGCGGCAGGTCCTTCTTGGGGTGCGGCACCGGGATCGTGTACGGGTTATAGCGGTGAGTAAAAATGTGATGACTGCCCGTGACCCGATCCAGCACCCAACCCGCCTCTTGCAGCTCCTTGATCAATAGCCTGCTTTGCACCGCAGCCTCCTTGGCTTGGCCGGAATAAAAGTAACCCTAGAGTTATCTTTACTCAAGCACAGAATCGGGGATCCCGACTGGCGGCTGTTTTACCGAATGTTGGTATTGCACGCGTTCATTCCCTCAACGCATAAATCCTATGCCCGGCACCCCGCTTCTACCCCCGCACTGACGCGCCCATCATCCCCTCCAGCCAAGCCGGCTCATCTCCCGAGGGACTACCGCCATGACACTTCAAGCCACACTCGATGCCTTCCGCGCTGATTTCAAAGCGGGCAAGCCGCCCTACAACGCGCCCGCGCATATCCACCCGATCATGGAGCGCGCCACCGCCGAGCTGATCGCCAGCGGTGCAGCACAACGTGCCCTCAAGGTGGGAGACAAAGCGCCGCTGTTCAGCCTCAAGGACGCCGACGGCAACGCGGTGTCCTCGGCCAGGCTGCTGGCCCAGGGGCCGCTGGTGCTGACGTTCTACCGAGGTGTGTGGTGCCCTTACTGCACTATGGAATTGCAGGCGTTGCAGGCGTTTCTGCCGACCCTGAAGGCGGCCGGCACCCAGTTGCTGGCCCTGTCGCCGCAAACGGCCGCCAACAGCCGCAAATCCACGCGCATTGCCGGGCTGGGGTTCCCGATCCTCAGCGACACCCACAACGACGTCGCCGATGCGTTCGGGCTGCGCTTTCAATTGCCGGATTATTTGATCGAACTCTACAAGGCGCTGGGCAACAACCTGCCGCTGATCAACGACGATCCGGCCTGGACACTGCCCATGCCCGCCCGCTATGTGATCGGCCAGGACAGCGTGATCCGTTACGCCGAGGTCAACCCGGATTACACTCAACGCCCGGAACCCTCGGCGCTGCTCGACGCCCTCACCCGATAACCCAAGGACACCCGATGGACCGTCTTACCGCCATGGAAACTTTCGTCCACGTTGTCGAAACCGGTTCGTTCTCGGCCGCTGCCAAGCGCCTGGGCATCGGCCAGCCCGCCGTGTCCAAGAGCATCGCGCAATTGGAAGCACGCCTGGCGGTGCGCCTGGTGTTGCGTTCGACCCGTGGCCTTACGCCCACCGAGGCTGGCCTGGCGTTTTTCGAGAAAGCCCGGCGCGCCATCGACGAAGCCAACGAGGCCGACGACGCCGCCCGTGGAGCCGGCGCCGGGCTGTCGGGCAACCTGCGTATCAGCGCAGCGGTGACCTTCGCCCGCATGCATATCATTCCGCACCTGGGCGCGTTCCTGGAGCAGTACCCGGGAGTGAATGTCGACGTGGTGCTCGATGACCGCACGCTCAATCTGGTGGAAGAAGGCATCGACGTCGCCCTGCGCATGGGCAACCTGGATGACTCCAGCCTCACGGCGCGCAAGATCGGTGAATCACCCTGCGTGATCCTCGGCACCCCGGCCTACTTCGAACGCTTCGGCGAGCCCGCCACCCCGGCGGACTTGCTGCAGCACCAGGCGATCATCTACACCCGAGGCGAAGGCTCGCACTGGAACTTTACCCAAGGCGACACGCATTACCCGCTCGTTGCCCATGGCCGCGTGCGCGTGACGGCGGCGGAAGGCGTGCGCGCCGCCGTACTGAGCCATCTGGGCCTGACACTGTCTTCCAGCTGGATGTTCGCGCCGGAGCTGGCCAGCGGCGAGGTCAAGCGCGTGCTGGCGGACTGGCATTTGCCGCCCCGGGATTTGTGGGCAGTGTTCCCCACCGGCCGGATGGCGAGCGCCAAGGCACGCGCGTTTGTGGAGTATGTCGAAGCGCTGATCAACGCCTGACAACGTTCAGCACTAACTGCAGCAAGGTCGACAGCGTCGTGGCGAGCATTTCGCTTAACACTGAAATCATGCCTGCCGTCGGATCAAGCGGTGCCGGTAGCGGTGGTGCGGGCACGGGTGCTGGCGTCGGTGCCGGTACCGGTGCTGGCACGACCTTCGGCACCGTTTGCCCCTGCCACAGCACATCCCCCGGCTTGATCTGGCCGATGCCCTTGACCATGAAGCCGGCATTGCCCGTGCCCTTCAGGTCTATCTCCAGGCTTGAACGACCCGTGGCAGCGTCATGCTTGAGCACAGCCTCCCCGGCCCGGCCACTGAACCGGTCAGTAAACACCAGGGCGCCGACCCCCGCCTCTCTCAAGGCGCCCGAGACATCGAGCCTGTCGACCCCGGTGGTGAAGTCCTCGATCACGTCCGGCTGCTGCGGTGTGGAGTCACTGGCCTTGTCGTAGATAAACGTATCCGCGCCCCCACCGCCGCGCAATGTGTCGGCCCCCGCACCGCCCTTGAGCCGATTGTTCGCGTCATTGCCCGTCAACACATCCCGTCCGGAACCGCCGATGGCGTTCTCAACCGTACAGCCTTTGGCGATGGAGACATTGCCCTTCAAGCCACCCACATCGGAAAACGACTCGGCCTTCAGGCTGATGTTCTGGTTCTGGGCAAACCCGGAAAAATCCAGGGTATCGTCCCCCCCGCCATCCCAGACGCAGAAGATCGGTTTGTCCGTGGCGCTCTTGAGGGTCATGGCTTCGCGCTCGGTATTGGAGTTGAAGCCATAGGTGGTGTCGGTCTTGCGGGTCTGGTGATTGGCCCCATACAGCCGCTGCACCGCGGCAATGTCATCCATCATCGGCGCGCTGGGGTTGCAGTGGCGAAAATCGTGACCGGCCTGATGCTTTTCAGACCAGTAGCTCATGACACTGCGCGCCTTGGTGTCACCGGCATACACAGCGCTCTTGTCATAAGTGGAATCACCGCCATTGTAGTTACCCGGATGCTGCAGGCCGATGGCGTGTCCGATTTCATGCACGGCGGTGAGCGAAAAGTGGCTGTCCAGCCCCGGCGAACTGCCTGATTTCAGTGTGCCAATCGTCGCGGTGGTGCTGCTGGTGGCGCGCGTGGGTGAGATGGCGACGCCACGGTCTCCACGTGGGTTGTTCCTGACGTGAACCGTGCAGTCCGCACCTGCCGCCCGCTCCTTGAAACTGATATTGGCCACGTCCTGCCAGGACTGGGCGGCCTGGCGCACACGTTGCTGCTGCGCAGCAGAGAAAGTGGGATCGACGGTGTAGGAAAGATCTATCTTGTTGTCGTTATTGCGGTCGTGAAAGTGCAGGTTATCGCGGGTGATGTGCTTGCCCGCCTGGTCGGTGGTGTAGGTCGGTTTGCCGCTGGCGCCCACGCCAAACGGTCCGGGATCGGCAAGCGGCAAGGTTTGCTGTGGGGGTGTACGCGATAAAGACTCAGAACTGATCATGGGAATTTGCGCTCTTTTTAGAGGATAAATGAGCCAGACACGTGAGCATCGGCTGATTGAATTTCCCTGCAAAAATGAGTGCGCAACAGCCTTTATTTAGTTCGTCCTGAAACAGCGCGGCGTGGGGCAACACCTGCTAAAACACGCGAAAAAACACTTGCACTTCAAAAAACCAGACACATATGGGCGAGGCTGAAAACCTGTTGATTCCACGCGATAAAAATATAAACCCACACAATTGACCGGCACTTACTGCTTCAAAGCCGCCCTGACACGGATACATTCGCTCAACTTTTTCATGGTGGTTTTCCCGTGGGCCAGGACCTTGCCGCTTGACAGGCGCCTGCGCTAAAGCACCCGGCCATCCCACCCCACGGTCACATGCCGTGGCAACTTTCGCCGATGTTCCAGCAGCCATGCATCCAGCGTATGCCCCACATGGGTCAGTACCCCCAACTGCGCACCGGTGTCGGCAATACTCTGCAACGCCAGCGTCAGGTCATTGTGATTACGCGGAGCTTGCGGCTGCGGCGGCATGGAGCAATCCAGCACCAGCACATCCAGCGGCTCGCGTTGCAACCAGGCCAGCGTGTCAGGCGGCAGGCCGACGGTGTCGGTGAGGTAGGCGATGCGGCGCCCCTCGCCTTCGAGCAGGTAACCCAGGGTCAGCATGGAATGTTGCAACGGCAACGCGGTAACGCTCAGCGCGCCGAACTGCCGGGTTTCGAACGCGGCAAACGGCTGGCTGAAATCGAGGATGCCGGGATGCTTGTAGAGGTCGGACAAACCTTCCGAATCCGCCGGGCCGTGCACCGGTATCACCAGCCCCTGGCCCCAGCGCAAGTGCAGCAAGCCTTGCGCATGATCGGCGTGATAGTGGGTCTGGAAAATCCCGTTGAAACTGCGCGGCGGGAAACGTTCGGTGAGGTCGGGCAAGCCGCTGTCGATCAGCCAGCGCTGGTCGCCGCACTCGATCAGCGCGCTGCACGGTCGGCGGCGCAGGCTCGCATCGCTGCGCGCCATCGCGCACGCCGCGCACTCGCAGCCATACACCGGGACTTGCCGCGCGTCACCGGTGCCGAGCAGGGTCAGGCGCATGCCGAGTGCCCGTGGTCGAGGCAGCACAGGAGGCGCTCGACGGTGTGTTCCAGCGGGCCGGAATTGTCCAGCACGAACAACCCCGCGCCGTTGCCGCTGATCAGCTGCGCCGTGAAGCGTGCATTGCGTGCCAGGCGCTCCTCGATATCCGCCAGGGACTCGCGTCCTCGCGCGACCAGGCGCTGGCGCAACACGGCTTGATCCACCGTCAGCAACAGCACCAGCAGGTTCGGATAGCGCTCGCGGGTCTGCGCCAGGTGCGCACGCGAGCCGTTGACCAGCACGTCCTGCCCCGCCGCCAGCCAGTCGTCGATTTCCCGGGGAATCCCGTAGGACAACCCATTGGCCTGCCAACTGAGGGCAAACCCACCCTCGGCCTGCAGCGCCGCGAACTGCTGCGGGCTCACGCCCTGGGCCGCTTCACCCACCGCTTCCGCCGAGCGGGTGATCACGCGGCGCACGATGCGGCAGCCGCGCTCGGCCAAGCGCGGGCGTGCGGCATCCAGCAGGCTGTCCTTGCCCGAACCGGATGGCCCGATGAGATAGATCAACCTGCCCACCATCAAAACACCCTCTTCGCCTGTCGCCAGACTTGTTGCACTACAGGAAGCCCTTCGCGGCTGCGGGCCTGTACCAGGTCCGCGCGCAGGCCAATGGCAATTTCACCGCGATCCGTCAGCCCGGCCGCTTGCGCCGGCGCCAGGCTGATCATCTTGACCGCCCGCGACAGGTCGCCGCCGTCCTGCTGGTCGGCCAGCACGAACGCAGCCTGCAACAGGCTGGCCGGGTAGTAATCACTGGAAAGTATATCCAGCAATCCCTCGGCAGCCAGGCCGGCGGCGGCCACATTACCCGAGTGCGACCCACCGCGCACCACGTTCGGCGCGCCCATCAAGACTTTCATGTTGAGTGCCTGACACCCCTTCGCCGCCTCCAGCGTGGTCGGGAATTCGGCGATGGTCATGCCGTAGCGCGCCGACTCCTCCACATGCGCCAGGGTCGCGTCGTCATGGCTGGCCACCGACAGGCCGCGCCCCAGGCAGTGCTCGACGATGGCCGCGCGATAACGGTCGCTGTACTCCCGCGAGTTGGCCATCTGCAGCACGATAAAAGCGTCCATGGTTTCGTCGTTGAGGTGGTACTTGCCCATGTAGTACTCACGGTACTTGGATTCGAGCACGAACTGGCGCTGGCCCGGCGAGTGGTCCATCACCGAGACCAGGCGCACCAGTGGGTTTTCCACCAGGTCGCGGAACACGCTGAGGGTGTCGGGGTGGCACAACTCGCAGCGCAGGTGCAGGTGATGCTCGGCGCGCGTCAGGCCGGCGCCTTCTGCCGCAGCGATCGCGTCGAGCATCGCCGGCAGCTTCTTCATGCGATTGCCCTTGGGGTTCACGTCGCCGATGGACACCGCATCGAACACCGTGGTGATGCCCGCCGCGATGATTTGCGCATCGTGGCTGAGCACCGCCGAGGTCGACGGCCAGTCCACGCCGGGGCGCGGGGTCATGTGTTTTTCCAGGTTGTCGGTGTGCAATTCCACCAGGCCGGGGAGCAGGCAATCCCCGCCCAGATCCTGGGCCTGGGGCAACTGGCTGCGACCTTCGGCGATGTCGACGATCTTGCCGTCGCGCAGCACCACGCAACCGAGGAACATGCGATCAGCGGTGACCACCTGGGCATTACTGAGGATCTGTTCAGCGGGCATGTGCGTATTCCTCTTCGGCAACGGGCGTGGGGGTCATGTCGAAATGGCGGTCGGCAACCGCTTCACGGGCAGCGCGGTCGTGGAAGATGCCGATCAGCGCGGCACCGCCGGCCTTGGCTTCGTTGATCAGTTCCAGCACCACCTGGCGGTTGCTGTCATCCAGCGACGCAGTGGGTTCGTCCAGCAGCATCACCGGCCACTCCACCATGAAGCCACGGGCGATGTTGACGCGCTGCTGCTCGCCTCCGGAGAAGGTCCCGGGCGCCAGTTGCCACAGGCGCTGGGGGATGTTCAGGCGCGCCAGCAAGTGCTCGGCACGCGACTGCGCATCGGCCTTGGACCAGCCACGCGCCAGCGCTGGCTCCATGACCACATCCAGGCACGCCACGCGCGGGATCACCCGCAGGAATTGGCTGACGTAACCGAGGGTCTGCTGGCGCACCTGCAGAATGTCGCGCGGCGCCGCGCCGACCAGCTCCAGCCACGCCTGCGCATGACGTACGCGGATGCTGCCGCCCGCCGGCAGATAGTTGCCATACAGGGTACGCAGCAAGGTGCTCTTACCCGCGCCGGACTGGCCATGCAGTACCAGGCATTCGCCCGCCTGCACGCTGAACCCCACGCCGCGCAGCACGTTGAGTACCACCCCATGCTGCTGGTGCAGGGTGAAGGTTTTCGAGAGGTCACGGACCTCGATCAAGGCATTCGTCATGGCTGCAGTACCGAAGACACCAGCAGTTGAGAGTAAGGGTGTTGTGGATCGTCGAGGATCTGGTCGGTCAACCCGGTTTCCACCACCCGCGAGCGACGCATCACCATCAGGCGATCAGCGAGCAGGCGTGCCACGGCCAGGTCGTGGGTAACGATCACCACCGCCAGGTCCAGCTCACGCACCAGGCCGCGCAGCAGGTCGAGCAGCCGCGCTTGCACCGACACATCGAGGCCGCCGGTTGGCTCATCCATGAACACCAGGCGCGGGCTCGAAACCAGGTTTCGGGCGATTTGCAGGCGCTGCTGCATGCCGCCCGAGAAAGTGCGCGGCAGGTCATCGATACGCTGCGGATCGATTTCCACCTGGCCCAGCCAGTCCAGGCCGGCACCGCGCAGTTGCGCATAGTTGCGCACGCCCTGGGCCATCAGGCGCTCGCCGATATTCGCGCCGGCCGACACGCCCATGCGCAGGCCGTCGCGGGGGTTCTGCTCGACAAAGCCCCATTCGGTGCGCAGCAAGGTGCGGCGCTCGGCTTCGCTGGCGCTGTAGAGGTCAAGCCATTCGCCGTCTTTGCTGCGATAGCCGATGCTCCCCGACTGCGGTGGCAAACGCCCGCTCAGCAGCGAGAGCAAGGTGGATTTGCCCGAACCGGACTCGCCGACGATGCCCAGCACTTCGCCGGGATACAGGTCAAAACTGACGCCCTGGCAACCCTTCTCCGGGCCGTACAACAGGGACAGGTCGCGGACTTGCAATAACGGCTGGCTCACTGGTTGTTCTCCTTGACCCGCTGGGCGCAATACCAGGTGTCGGAACACACGAAACTCTGGGTCCCGGCGTCATCCAGAATCAGCTCATCGAGGAACGATTCATGGCTGCCGCAGATGGCGCAGTTGTGCTCCCACTGCTGCACTTCGAACGGGTGATCCTCGAAGTCCAGACTGGTGACCTGGGTGTAGGGCGGCACTGCGTACAGGCGCTTTTCGCGACCGGCGCCGAACAGCATCAAGGCCGGGCTCATGTCGAGCTTGGGGTTGTCGAATTTGGGGATCGGCGACGGGTCCATCACGTAGCGCTCATCGACCATCACCGGGTACGCATAGCTGGTGGCGATATGGCCAAAGGTGGCGATGTCTTCGTAGAGCTTCACGTGCATCACGCCGTAATCATTCAGGGCGTGCATGGTGCGCGTCTCGGTTTCCGACGGTTCGATAAAGCGCAGCGGTTCCGGGATCGGCACCTGGTAAACCATGACCTGGCCGGCCTGCAGCGGGGTCTCCGGGATGCGGTGGCGGGTCTGGATCACCGTCGCCTCAGGGGTCGCCTCGGTGGTAGCGACGCCCGCGGTGCGCGCGAAGAAGCGGCGAATCGAGACGGCGTTGGTGGTGTCGTCGGCGCCCTGGTCGATGACCTTGAGCACGTCATCGGCGCCGAGGATCGCGGCGGTCAGTTGCATGCCGCCGGTGCCCCAGCCATACGGCAACGGCATCTCGCGACCGCCGAACGGCACCTGGTAACCGGGGATCGCCACGGCCTTGAGCAAGGCGCGGCGGATCATGCGCTTGGTCTGCTCGTCGAGGTAGGCGAAGTTGTAGGCCGGGTCGCGTACCGGCGCTTGCGTCAGGTCATTCATGGCGGGTGCCCTCGGCCGGTTGGCGCAGTTTGCGGATCAGTTCCAGTTCGGACTGGAAGTCCACGTAGTGCGGTAATTTGAGGTGCGAAACAAAGCCCGCCGCCTCGACGTTGTCGCAATGCGCCAGCACAAACTCCTCGCGCTGGGCCGGCGAGACGATCTCTTCGTTGTATTCCCCGGCGCGCAGTGAGCGGTCGACCAGCGCCATGCCCATGGCCTTGCGCTCGGCATGCCCGAACGCCAGGCCATAACCGCGCGTGAACTGCGCAAGCTCGGTGGCCGAGCCAACGAACTGGTTGACCATCTCGCACTCGGTCACTTCGATGCTGCCCAGGCAGATCGGGAAACCCAGCTCTTCGGGGTCGATCCACACCTCCACGTCGCCGATGCGAATCTCGCCGGCAAACGGGTGGTTACGGCCATAGCCGCGCTGGGTCGAATACCCCAGCGCCAGCAGAAACCCTTCATCGCCACGGGCCAGGGCCTGCAGGCGCTCGGCGCGGCTGGCGGGGTACTCCAGCGGGTCGCGGGTGATGTCGGCGACACGCGCGTTGTCGTCGGTTTCGTGCTTGATCAGGCCTTCCTTGGCGAGCAAACCGAGCACGCGCGGGCAGGCTTCGAGCGTCGCCTCGGGCGTGGTCTGCGGCCCCGGATACTCGCCTTCGGCCAGCAGCGCAAAATCCAGCAGCCGATGGGTGTAGTCGAAAGTCGGGCCGAGCAGTTGGCCGCCGGGCACGTCCTTGAACGTGGCGGACAAGCGCCGGCTCAAGGACATTTGCGCGGTGTCGATCGGCAGGCTCGGGCTGAAGCGCGGCAGCGTGGTGCGGTAGGCGCGCAACAGGAAGATCGCCTCCACCAGATCCCCCGCCGCTTGCTTGATCGCGAGCGCGGCGAGTTCGGCGTCGAACAGCGAGCCCTCGGTCATCACGCGGGCCACGGCCAGGGGCAGTTGCTGGCGAATCTGCTCGACACTGAGTTCAGGAATCGCGGTATCGCCCCGGCGTTTTTTTGCCAGCAGGCGGTGGGCATTGTCGATGGCCTGTTCGCCACCTTTGACGGCTACGTACATCAGGCGTGCTCCTCTGCGATGCGGCTGCTGCGCGGCAGGCCGATCAGGTGATGGCCGGCGGCGAACAGCACGTCCAGGCCACGCGGAAAGGCTTCGCGGCGCTGACGCTCGTGCCAGAAAGCTTGTGGCACCGGCACGTGCACCCGGCGCTGGGCCTGGATGCCCGGGCCGCGCCAGAGCAAGCCGCGACCGGCTTCCAGGTCAGTGAGCTGCACCAGCAAAGTGCAGGACTGATCGGGATAGCGGTCATTGCCGTGGTCGAAGCCGCCGAGGTCGAGCAGGTCCTGCTCGCCCAGCAGTGCAAACACGGCGTCCTCGCGCTTATCCGTGAGCGGGCAACCGCAGTGGAAGGCCAGGTTGGCGCGGATCAGCGGCGTGTCGAAGCTCGGCGCCAGCCATAGCGGCGTGTCCACATCCAGCAGCGCCAGGCACAAGGCGTAGGTGGCGGGCGCCAGCCCGTCAAGGCGCGGGGCCGAAGGCAGGTGCTGGATCAAACCCGGTTCGGCCAGGGCCTTGAGGGCGGCGCGAAAGCCGCGCTGGGCATCCAGGACCGGGTCGACAAACGCCGGTTGCAACAGGTGAGCACTCATCAGTTTTCTCCTCGCACCAGGGTGAAAAACTCGACCTTGGTGGCCGCCGTGTCGGCTTCTTTTTGCGCGCGGCGTTGTGCCTGGGCACTGGCCAGCGCGGTGATCAGGTCGCTGAGCCAAATGCTCGGATGAGCGCCTTGCAGGTGGGCGTCGGCCAGGGCGGCCAGTTCGGCGTGGACCTTGTCGCGCCCGGCCAGGTAGCTGTAGCCGGTGCGACCATCAGCCAGGCGCACCACGCAGCGGGTCACGCTCATTTCGCCGAGATTGAACGGCGCGCCATTACCGCCCATGCGGCCGCGCACCAGGGTCATGCCGATTTCCGGAGCGCGAATGGTCTGGTATTCCACGTCTTTCAACGCGGCTTCATGCGGTTGCAGTTCACTGAGTTGGGCGCGGGCAAGCACGCCAATCCAGTGTTGACGCGGGGACAGGTTCATCGTGGTCTCCATCAAGTCACCACTTGGTACTGGAAGCGATCCGAACGGCTGGTGGACTGCGCCAGCTCCACCGGGCGGCCATCGCGATCGCAGGAAAGGGTAAACACGGTGAGGGCCGGCAAATGCCGGGGCATCAGCAGCAGCGCGGCTTCATCACGGTTGGGCAAGCGCGCACCGATCAGGCTTTGGGTGCGCGTCAGCGGCAGGTCACGCTCACGCAGGTACTGGCGCAACGAGCCGCCGGTGTAGTCGGCCAGCAACGGCGCGCGGCTGGCGCAGTAGCGATGGCGGATCAGGCTGACGGGCTGGTGGTCGAGTTTGCGTAGGGTTTGCAGCTCGATCATCGGCGCCATTTCGGCGATGCCCAGGTGCCCGGCTTCCTCGCGGCTGGCGTAGCAGTAGCGGCGCTTGAGCAGCACCGCCTCGACACCGACACCCTGGGCCGACAAGGATTGGCTGTAGGAGGTCTCGGCGCCCATCGAGTAGATCAGCGGCCGGTCGAGCACCTGGGTGCCCTTGCCCTGGCGGCGCAACAGACTGCCCTCGAACACCAGCTCATCGATGGCGCGGCGCAGGGTGTGGCGGTTGACGCCGAAGCGTTCGGCCATGTGCACCTCGCCGGGGAGGAAGTCGCCGGCTTGGTAGCTGCTCAGTTCACGGCGCAGGATGTCCGCGAGTTCGCGGTACACCGGCTCTTCTTGTCTAGACAACTGCATGCTTAAAAAAAGCGCCGCGCGGGCACCCCTCCAAGGTCAGATGAACTGCTTGCGCAGGCGTTGGGACAGCACGTCGATCAAGCTCACCACCACGATGATCACCAGCAGCACCGCGCAGGTTTGTACGAACTGGAAGGCGCGGATGTTTTCCCAGAGGATCACGCCGATCCCGCCGGCACCGACCATGCCCACCACCGTGGCCGACCGCACGTTGGCTTCGAAGCGGTACAACGCGTAGCTCACCCACAGCGGCATGACCTGCGGGATCACGCCGTAGATGACTTCCTGCAAGGCACTCGCGCCAGTGGCCCGCACGCCTTCCACCGGGCCCGGGTCGATGGCCTCGACGGCTTCGGCAAACAGCTTGGCGAGTACGCCGGTGGTGCTGATCCACAGGGCCAGGACACCGGCGAAGGGACCAAGGCCGACGGCAACCACGAACAACATCGCGAACACCATTTCATTGATCGAGCGGAAGGCATCCATGACCCGGCGCAGCGGCTGGTGGACCCACCAGGGGGTGATGTTGTCGGCACACAGGATGCCCAGCGGCACTGAGCAGACGATGGCCAACACCGTGCCCCAGAGGGCGATTTGCACGGTGACGATCATCTCCTTGAGGTAGGAGCGCCATTCGTGGAAATCCGGCGGGAAGAAGTCCGCGGCGAAGGTCGCCATGTTTCCGGAGTCGCGGTACAGCGCCAGCGGGTTCATTTCCGCGCCGTGCCAGGCCCAGGCCAGCAGGACCAGGAACAGGCCCCAGCCGAGGTACTGCGGCCAGGTCCTTTTGCCAACCGCTTCTGCGTGCAAAGTCGTCATGGGTCACTCTCGGTATATGGTTGGAACCTGCTTAATGTGGGAGCGGGCTTGCTCGCGAATGCTGAGAATCAGTCGCCGGATGCGTTGAATGACACACCGTATTCGCGAGCAAGCC
>NZ_JASCPP010000108.1:0-20511 GCF_029959745.1 Pseudomonas sp. PS01298
GGGCTGCGAAGCAGCCCTAAATTCAAACACCGCGCTCTGTCTGGCAGAACGCGGTGCTTTTTATAGGGGCTGCTTCGCAGCCCAACGCAGGGCAAGCCTGCTCGCCACAATAAGCTTGCTCACCTCAAATAAGCTTGCTGACCTCAAATAAACTTGCTCACCTCAAATAAGCTTGCTGACCTCAAATAAACTTGCTCACCTCAAATAAGCCTGCCACCTCAAATAAGCTTGCTCACCACAAATAGGCCTGCACACTGCAATAAGCCTGCACACTACAAATAAGCTGACTCACCAAAATCAAAGCCCCACTCCACTTCAAACAAAGTAGTTAGCCTGCTTCCTTTTCCCCCTGCCCCTTGCCATCATGCCCTCACCGCCCGCCCGCGAATGAGTGACCATGTCTGACGCCGCCCCCAGTTCCCTGTCGATCACCCTGCAGATCGTCTCCATCGTCTTCTACACCTTCATCGCGTTCATCTGCATCGGCCTGCCGATTGCGGTCATTCCTGGCTATGTGCACGAGCAACTGGGATTCAGCGCAGTAGTGGCCGGCGTGACCATTGGCTCGCAGTACCTGGCCACCCTGCTCAGCCGCCCCATGGCCGGGCGCATGTCCGACAACGTCGGCACCAAGCGCGCGATCGTACTGGGCCTGGCGGGCATTCTGCTCAGTGGTGTGCTGACGTTTTTCGCCACGCTGGCAGAAAGCCTGCCCAACTTGAGCCTGGCCATCCTGATTGCTGCCCGGCTGCTGCTGGGTGTGGCCCAGGGCCTGATCGGCGTGGGCACCATCAGTTGGTGCATGGGCGCGGTGGGCGCCGAACACACCGCGCGTTCCATTTCCTGGAACGGTATTGCGTCCTACGGCGCCATCGCCATCGGCGCACCGCTGGGGGTGGTGATGGTCGCCGACTATGGCTACAGCAGCCTGGGCATCGCCCTGACGGTACTGGCGGCATTGGGCCTGGTGCTGATCCGCAACAAGCCCTCGGTGCCGGTGGTGCGTGGCGAGCGCCTGCCGTTCTGGGCCGTGTTCGGGCGCATCGCGCCGTTTGGTGCGAGCCTGTGCCTGGCGTCGATCGGCTACGGCACGCTGACCACGTTTATTACCCTGTATTACCTCAACCGCGGCTGGGCCGGCGCGGCGTACTGCCTCACGGTCTTTGGCGTGTGCTTTATCCTGTCGCGGCTGGTGTTCATCTCGGCGATCAGCCGCTTCGGCGGCTTTCGCGCGGCCATTGCCTGCATGACCATCGAGACCGTGGGCCTCACGCTGCTGTGGCTGGCACCCTCCACTGGCGTGGCCTTGATCGGTGCCGGGCTGACCGGTTTCGGCTTGTCGCTGGTGTACCCGGCGCTCGGCGTGGAAGCCATCAAGCAAGTGCCCAACAGCAGCCGGGGCGCGGGTTTGAGTGCCTATGCGGTGTTTTTCGACCTGGCCCTGGCGATTGCCGGACCACTGATGGGCGCCGTGGCGCTGAACCTCGGCTACGGCTGGATTTTCTTCTGCGCAGCGCTACTGTCGGTCACGGCCCTGGGCTTGACGGTGTCGCTCAAGCGTCGCGCTTACTGATCGGCAGTCTGCAACCCGGCGCGGGTGGATTGGCCGAGGGTGTGGCCGAAAAAGCGCCCGGCCTCGGAGATCAGGTCACGGTGAATGCCTTCGCGGTCGACGCCATCGGCATCGGTGCAGATCGCCGGCATCGCCGCCAATTGATCGCTGTCGCACGGCGCCATGAACACAAAATGCCCGGCCCCTGCCAGCAGCTTGAAGTCCGGCGGCTCCGGCAACTTGCGCGCCAGGGCCGCGGCGTTCTTGTCCACGGCTACCAGCTTGTCGCCGTCGCCGCTGTAGAGCAACACCGGCACATGCACATCAGCCAATGTCTGACGGCCGAACATCAAGCTCAGCGGCGCCATCAGCATCAAGGCATGGATACGCGGGTCGGATTGCGGTTGCAGATCGTCACGGTCAACCACCAGCTCACCTTTGGTGGTGCAGGCGTCGCGGTCTTCCGGGCGCTCCTGGCAATAACGGCGCAGGCGGTCGAAATCCGGCTTGGCCCCCGCCAGGATCAACGCAGTTTCACCCCCGGCCGAATAGCCGATGACCCCGACCTGATTGACGTTGACGAACGGCGACAGCATCGGGTCGCCCAGGGTGGCGGTGATGGCTTCGGAAATCTGGATCGGCCGGCCATACAGGTTGCTCACGGTGCCAAGGCGGCTGTGGTCCTTGTAGTTGTCACCCGGGTGCAGCACCGCCACCACTACAAAGCCTTTACGCGCCAGCGAGGTGGCCAGGTCATGCAGGGCCAGTGGCGTACCGGTGTTGCCATGGGACAGCATCAGCATCGGGAAACGCCCGATGGCGATCTTCGCATCTTCAGTGGCCGCGACATGGTAGGCGCCCAACTGCGTGGTGTGCTCAAGCCCGGTAGAGGGGTAGAAGGCGACGGCTTTCATCGGCTGCAGGTCGAGCGGGTCGAGAAACGTCATGCGGTGGAAGCCCACACTCCAATGCGGGTGCGGCGCAGGCGCGGCATGCACTGAAATCAGGCCGCCCAGCAGGAAAAGAACCATAACAGCACAAAGACGCATCATGAGGATGTCCACCTTTGCTGCATTAAAACCGGCATGTCTGATTGAAAAGTCCATGGTTCAAGGTACTCGCACCGGGTGGTAAACCCATGTGTGCATAACCTGGGCCAAAGTAAAGACAGCGGGCAAACGAAAAAACTCCGTACTCCGGTCGTTTTCAGGCGGCCAGAATACAGAGTTTAGGCGCCCCGCTTCAGATTGAAACGGGGCAGAGGCGAAATTTACACAAGCCTTACGCGGCGGCGAACAACTGTTGGTTGATCTGTGCGTTGGCGTCGCTCAAGGACTTGCTGCGCACTTCGTCACCGTAGGCCAGGCCTTCGGCGCGCACGATTTCGATGTCAGTGATGCCGAGGAAGCCAAACAGCAATTTCAGGTAGCCTTCATGGGCGGCGCCCGACGCCTGGCCAGCATGCAGGCCGCCAGCGGTGGACACGATGATGACTTTCTTGTTGCCGCACAGGCCTTCCGGGCCGGCTTCGGTGTAGCGGAAGGTCTGGCCGGCGACCGCGATACGGTCGATCCAGGCTTTCAACTGGGTTGGAATGGTGAAGTTGTACATCGGCGCACCGATCACCACGGCGTCGGCGGCGAGGAACTCGGCCAGCGACGAGGCGCTCAGTTCGGCCTCGTGCTTTTGCGCGGCGTCGCGCAATTCGGCGGCGGTGCCCAGGGCGCCCAGGGTCGCGCCGGAGAAGTGGTTGATGCCTTCGCTGGCCAGGTCGCGGTAGGTCACTTCCACACCGGGCTCGGCCGCTTGCCAGGCCTTGACCACACCAGCGCTGAGCTGACGGGAAGCCGAGTTGTCGCCGAGGATGCTGGAATCGATATGCAACAGTTTCATGCGGGATCTCCAAGTGAGGATCGCGACAGGGCGATCAAGTGAGGTTGATCCTACAGGTGAAGCCAATGATCGATTAGAGGGTTGAAATGCGACTGTTCGTCTCGTCAGCGGGACAGTGCACTGTCTCAAGCCCGCTTCACACTCAATGGGACGACACGTAGATCGACGCCGACGCAGGCGCGGGCAGCGCATAGGTCCGCTTCATCCACTGGATCTCCTCCTGCGGCGTGCGGCCGAAGAAGCGCTTGAACTCGCGACTGAACTGCGAGGCGCTTTCATAGCCGACCTGGGTGCTGGCCGTGGCCGCGGTGATATCGCTGCGCAGCATCAGCAGGCGCGCCTGGTGCAAGCGCGTGGACTTGAGGTACTGCATCGGCGAAGTGTCGGTGACGGTGCGAAAATGCGCGTGAAAACTCGGCACGCTCATCATCGCTTCCCTGGCCAGCGCCTCCACGTCCAGGTGCTGGTGATAACACCCATGGATCTTGCGAATCGCCCGCGCGACCTTGCCGAACTGCCCCTGGCGATTCAGCGCGGCGCGCATCGAGCCGCCCTGCTCCCCCGTGAGGATCCGGTAATAGATCTCGCGCACCAGCGCGGGTCCAAGGATATGCGCCTCCATCGGCACACTCATGGCCTCGAGAAAGCGCAGCAGAGACGCGCTGAGCGGCTCATCCATCGGCGAGGAATACATGCCCCTGGGCTGGGCTTCGCCCTGCGCCGGGAAGTCATCCAGCGCCAGCATCAACTCCGCCGCCAGGGTGAAATCCAGGCGCAGGTATACCGCGAGCATTGGCGCTTGTTCAGTGGCCTCGGTTTCCATGGTGAACGGCACCGGCACTGACACCACCAGGTAGTGCTGGGCGTCGTACACGTAGATGTCCTCGCCGAGGTAACCGCGCTTGCGCCCTTGGCACACGATCACGATGCCGGGATCGTAGAGCACCGGCACGCGGTGCAACGGGCGGTTGGAACGCAGGAAGCGCACGTCATCGAGTGCGGTCAGGTTATAGCCTTCGACAGGCGCCAGGCGGCCCATCAACTCGATGATTCTTTCGGTGCGGCCCATGCTGGCTGGCTCCAGTGCAAAAACACACGGTATCGCGCCAGACCGGCTGACGCTACGCCCTGATAGGAATAGGCAATCAGTACAGTGGATCCTTGCAAAAAAACCAGCGTTCAACTGCTGCTGGCTTTTTTCGGGGTGGATTTGCCTCGCGCAGACGCGGATGATTCGTCCCATCGACAGGACAACAGGCCGACCATGCAAGACCTCAACGACCTCTACTATTTCGCCAAAGTCGTCGAAGCCGGTGGCTTTGCGGCCGCCGGGCGGCTGTTGGGGATTCCCAAGTCGCGCCTGTCCCGGCGCATTGCCGAGCTGGAAGAACGCCTCGGCGCGCGCCTGCTGCAGCGCACCACCCGCCAATTGACCCTGACCGCCGTCGGCGAGCGCTACCTGCGCCATTGCCAGGCCATGCTGCTGGAGGCGGAAATGGCCGATGAGGCCGTCGCCAGCATGTCCAGTGAACCGCGCGGGCGCTTGCGGGTGAGTTGCCCGGTGGGCATGGCCCAGCACATTCTGCCGGAACTGGTGGCCGGGTTTCTGGCCGCCCACCCGCTGGTCCAGCTGGAAATGACCCTGGTCAACCGCCGCGTCGACCTGGTCGCCGAAGGCATCGACGTGGCCCTGCGCGTGCGCGAACTCGGTGACGAGGACCCGCTGCTGGTGACCAAGCGCCTGCGCCAGGCCCAGACCGTGCTGGTCGCCAGCCCCGCCCTGATGCTCGGGCGCCAGGTCAGTACCCTCGACGACCTCAAGCAGTTGCCGATACTCGGCGCGCTGGAGGCGGATCGCCTGGTACACCAGCGCATCCTCGACCCCCAGGGCAACCCGCACGAGCTGGCGATGGAAGCCCGGCTGGGCATCGACGACTTCATTGTGCGCAAAGCCAGCGCGATCATGGGCCTGGGCTTTACCGTGCTGCCGATGATGTACTGCGAAGAAGAACTGGCCAGCGGCCGCCTGGTGCAACTGCTGCCGCAATGGTCCCTGCCGGGCGGCTGGCTGCAAGCCGTGTACCCGCATCGACGCGGCGTGCTGCCAGCCATTCGCGCCTGGATCGATTACCTCGAGGAAGGGTTCAAAGGCTGTGGAGATCGTTTGCTATGAAGATGACCGAAGCCCACGTCGCAGACTTCTGCCTGAGCCTGCCCGGCGCGCGGGAAGACTACAAATGGGGTGGCGTGCGGGTGTTCTCGATTGCCGGCAACAAGATGTTTGCCCTGCAGAACCTGCGCGGTGACTCGTTGGCGTTCAAGGTCGACAAGGAGCTGTTCCTCGGCCATGTCGACCGCCCGGGCATCCACCCGGCGCCGTATTTGGCGCGGGCGCAGTGGATCATCATGAACACGCCCTACCCGCTGGGCGCCGAGGAACTGCGCGGCTTGTTGCAGCGTTCCCACCAGTTGGTGGTGAGCAAGCTGCCCAAGCGCACGCAGATCGGTTTGTTGCTAGAGGACTGAAACCAGCGTGCCGCCGAGGAACAACTGGTCGAGCCAGAACACCTGGTGCAGCAACACGATCACCCAGAACAGCACCTGGTACGACACCTTGCGGGTCTTGTGGCGAAACACCTGCTGCGCGATCAGCGCCCCCGGCCAGCCGCCCGCCAGTTCCACCGCGTGGAGGATGTTTTCCGGGGTGCGCCAGCCGTCGGTACGCGCCTTGCGCTTGTCGCTCCAGTAGAGGAAAAACGCGATCACGCTGACCACGCCATACGCCACCAGCGGGATCAGCGTTTCACCGCGTAGCCACACCAGTACCGAGCCCAACCCGGGCGCCGCGCACAGCAGCACGAAGATCAGCGCCTTCAGGCGCGGGTGCTGGATCATCATGCCTTGGCGGCCGCCCAGTCGATCCAGCCGAACTGCCAGGTCGCCAGGATCAGCAGGCCGAACGCAATGCGGTACCAGGCAAACGCCGCATAACTGTGGCTGGCGATGAACTTGAGCAGGCCCTTGACCGCGATCATCGCGAAGATGAACGAGGTGACAAAGCCGATGGCAAACACCGGCAGGTCAGCCGGCTGGAACAGGTCGCGGTACTTATAGCCCGAATACACCGCCGCACCGACCATGGTCGGCATCGCCAGGAAGAACGAGAACTCGGTGGCGGTCTTGCGCGACAGGCCGAACAGCAACCCACCGATGATGGTCGAGCCCGAGCGCGAGGTGCCCGGAATCATCGCCAGGCACTGCGCAAACCCAACCTTCAGCGCGTCTTTCCAGGTGATCTCGTCCACGCTTTCGGCGTGCACTTCATGCTGGCGCCGTTCGGCCCACAACATGATGACGCCGCCCACCACCAGGGCCGTGGCCACGGTGATCGGGTTGAACAGGTAGTGGTGGATCAAGTCGGCAAAGATCACCCCGAGCACCACCGCCGGCAGAAACGCGATCAACAGGTTGATCGTGAAGCGCTGGGCGTTGCGCTGGGTCGGCAGGCCGGTGACCACGTCGAGGATCTTGCGGCGAAATTCCCAGACCACCGCGAGGATCGCGCCGAGCTGGATGATGATGTTGAACGCCATGGCGCGTTCGCCGCCGAAGTCGAGCAGGTCGGCGACGATAATCTGGTGGCCGGTGCTGGAGATCGGCAAGAACTCCGTCAGCCCCTCCACCACGCCGAGAATCAATGCCTGTGCGGCGGTCCACAAATCCATACTTCCCCCAAAGGTCATGCTCAATCGCATGCCTGGTTTATCTTTTAATGTTCACTGACGGGCACACCCAAGGCCCGGCGTTGATTCTCAACGCCGGCCTGCAAAAATTCTGTGAAAAATCAGGCAGTACTCAGGTTTTGCGATTGCAGGCCGAAAGCCTATCAGACAAGGCGTAAAAGTCGATGCAGCACCCACAATTATAAAAAGCACGGAGTGACAGGACGATGAACAGTTTGCGCAATATGTCGATCAGTCGGCGCCTCTGGCTGATCCTGATAGTCGCCGTGCTGATGCTGTTTGCCCTGGGTTTATTGATGCTCAGGCAGATTCATGACGACCTGTACCAGGCCAAGCGCCAGCAGACCCAGCACGTGGTCCAGACCGCCAGCGGCATCCTGACGTTTTATCACAGCCTCGAAACCACTGGCGTGATGACCCGTGACGCTGCGCAGAAGCAGGCCTTGAGCGCGGTGCGCGGCTTGCGCTACGACCATGACGACTACTTCTGGATTAACGACCTCACCCCCGTGATGATCATGCACCCGGCCAACCCCAAGCTGGACGGCCAGAACCTCTCGGCCATCCGCGACCCCGATGGGTTCGCGGTGTTCAACGAATTCGTGATCCTGGCCAAGGCCAAGGGCGCCGGCATCGTCAACTACCGCTGGCCGAAACCCGGCGCCGAAGCGCCGGTGGCGAAAACCTCGTATATCCAGCTGTTCGAGCCGTGGGGCTGGATCATCGGCTCCGGCGTGTACGTGGATGATGTGCAGGCCGAGTTCAGCGGCCAGGTGTGGAAAGCCTCGGTGATCGGCCTGGGCATCGCGCTGGTCATGGCGCTGCTGGTCACGCTGATCGCCCGCAGCATCGTGCAGCCATTGCAGGCAGCGGTGAACGCCATGGGCAACATCGCCAGCGGCGAAAGCGACCTCACCCGCAGCCTCGACACCCACGGCGACGACGAAGTCACCCAACTGTCCCGGCACTTCAACAGCTTCACCGCCAAGCTGCGCCAGGTGGTCAGCCAGTTGCAGGTGTGCGCCAACGCGCTCGGCGAGTCGTCCAGGGAGCTGGGCACCAACGCCACCCAGGCCCATGCTCGCAGCCAGCAGCAGTCCCAGCAGATGGAACTGGTGGCCACCGCGATCAATGAGGTCACCTATGGTGTACAGGACGTGGCCAAGAACGCCGAACACGCCGCCAGCGAAATGCGCGACGCCCAGGTCCAGGCCCAGCAAGGCCAGGTCAATATCGACGGCAGCCTGCAGCAGATCGACCACCTCTCCGGCACCATCCGCCAGGCCGTCGAAGTGATCCGCACCCTGTCCAGCGAAAGCACGCAGATTGGCGGCGTGCTGGAGGTGATCCGCTCGATCGCCGACCAGACCAACCTGCTCGCGCTGAACGCCGCGATTGAAGCGGCGCGCGCCGGTGAACAAGGCCGTGGCTTTGCGGTGGTAGCCGACGAAGTGCGCCTGCTGGCCCAGCGCACACAGAAGTCGACTGCCGAGATCCAACTGATGATCGAGCGTTTGCAGGGGCATTCGGAAGCGGCGGTCAAGGTCATCAGCGACAGCCACAGCGCATCGCAACTGACCATCGAACAGGCCGGCCAGGCCGGGGCCAGCCTCAATGCCATCGGCCAGGCCCTGCGCAACCTCAACGGCCTGAATGCCTCGATTGCCAGCGCCACCCTGCAACAGGCGCACGTAGTCGAAGACATCAACCAGAACGTGACCCAGGCGGCTGGCTTGTCCCACAGCACGGCGCTGGCGGCGGAACAGTCGAGCGCCGCCAGCGTGCAGTTGCGCGGCTTGAGCGAACAACTCGACGGCCTGCTGCGCCAATTCAAAGTCTGACTGTAGGTGCCGACTGGCCGGCGATGAGGCCCTTGGGATCCATGCGAGACTCAAGGGCGCCATCGCCGGCAAGCCAGCTCCAACAATGGTTGATCTTTGGTTACAATCCCCGCCCTCTGCCATTCACCCAAGGAACCACCATGTCCGCGCTTGAACTGTTCGCCGCTGCCCTGGGGGTGATTGCCGTGTGGCTGACGGTCAAGCAGAACCCTTGGTGCTGGCCGATCGGGCTGATCATGGTGTTGCTCTACACCTGGGTATTCTTCGACGTGAAGCTGTATTCCGACATGCTCCTGCAAGTCGTCTACGCGGCCCTGCAGGTCTACGGCTGGTGGCAGTGGACCCGCGCCGGAGAGGTCAAGCAGGGGCGCCAGGTCACCAGCCTGGGCGTGCCGGCGATCATCGCCAGCCTCGCAGTGGGCGCGGTCGGCAGCCTGTTGCTCGGCGCCGCCATGGCCCATTGGACCGACGCCGCCCAACCCTGGCTGGACGCCGCCCTCACCGGCTTCAGCCTGGTGGCGCAAATGTGGATGGCACAAAAACGCGTGCAGTGCTGGCCGCTGTGGATTGCCGTGGACGTGATCTTCGTCGGGCTGTTTCTCTACAAAGGCCTGTACCTCACCGCCGCGCTGTATGCGCTGTTCACCGTGATCGCCGTGCAGGGCTGGCGTGAATGGCGCGCCGATCCGGCGTTGCACGCATGAAAGTGGTCGTACTCGCCGGCCCCGAGTCCAGCGGCAAAAGCTGGCTGGCAGCGGAGTTGCAGGCGCACTTCGGCGGGCTGATGGTCGGTGAATACGTGCGCTATTTCATCGACCATCACCAGCGTGATACCACCCTCGCGGACATCCCCGCCATCGCCCGTGGCCAACTGGCCTGGGAAGATGCCGCCCGCGCCCAGCAGCCGCGCCTGCTGATTCTCGACACGCACCTGCTGACCAACAAACTCTGGAGCCAGACGCTGTTCGGTGACTACCCGGCATGGCTCGACGATGAGTTGCTGGCGCGGCACTACGACTTGCACCTGCTGCTGTCTCCCGACGATGTCGAGTGGACGGCGGACGGGCAACGCTGCCAACCGCAACTGGCCGATCGACAGGCGTTTTTCCAGGCCAGCCTCGACTGGATCGAGCAGCACCAGCAGCCCGCCCTGGTGATCGGCGGCAATTGGCAGGAACGCCGCGCCAAAGCCTTCGCCGCCGTGGCGCAGGTGCTGGAATAACGACCGACCATCGGGTCAACGCAGTCCATCGCCCTGCTCACCAGTCAATCTTCTAAAGGAGATTGGCCCATGAACATGCGCATCGTTGCCCGCCTGATCAACCTGCCCGAAAACCGTGGTGTTCGTGTCGAAACCGCCGCCCACCCCGTGCTGCTGGTGCGCGTCGGCGACCAGGTGCGGGCGTTCGAGGCGGACTGCCCGCACGCTGGCGCGCCGCTCGAACAAGGCGTGATCTGCAACGGGCATATCGTGTGCCCGTGGCACAAGGCGGCCTTTGCCGTGGACAGTGGCGCGGTGCGGGAACCCCCGGCACTGGTCGGGCTCAAGCAATACCCGGTGCAGGTGCATGATGGCGTGGTCAGCGTCGGCGACACCGCTCTGTGCGCCGAGCCCACGCCACTGCCCCACGATTCACGCTGCTTCGCGGTGATCGGTGCCGGCGCGGCAGGTGCAGCGGCCGTGGCCAGCCTGCAACGCGGCGGATTTGCCGGGCGCCTGCTGTGGATCGAACGCGAACCGAACCCTGCCTACGATCGCACCGCCCTGAGCAAATTCGTGATTGCCGGCCAGATGGCTGCCGATGACACGCCTGCCCTGCTGGACGAGGCCGTGGTGATTCACGGCGAGGTGCAGCGCCTCGACGCCGCGGCCAAACGCATCGAACTGGTCGACGGCCAACACTTCGACTACGACGCCGCGCTCGTGGCCACCGGCGGCGACGCCCAGCGCCTGGACATCCCCGGCGCCGTGCTGAATAACGTGTTCGTGCTGCGCAGCCGCGACGATGCTGCACGGATCAGCGCGGCGGCGGCCTCGGCGACGTGTGCAGTGATCATCGGTGACAGTTTTATCGGCCTGGAGGCAGCGTCGGCCCTGCGTCAGCGTGGTCTAGTGGTGCAGGTGGTCAGCCGCCACGCCATCCCGCTGGCCGCGCAATTGGGGCCGCGCATTGGCGCCGCCCTCCGCCAGTTGCATGAAGACCACGGGGTGATCTTCCACAGTAATACCGAGCCCGAACGCCTGGACGGGCATGGCGCCGTCAGTACGGTGCTGTTGAAAAATGGCAATCGCCTGGCCGCCGACCTGGTGCTCATCGGCGTCGGCGTACAACCGGCCACCGACTTTATCGACGGAGTGCAAAAAGCCGAGGACCACTCACTGCAGGTCGATGCGCACCTGCAGGCAGCCCCGGGCCTGTGGGCCGCCGGCGACAACGTGACCTTTGCCTGGCAACAGCATCCCACGCGCATCGAGCACTGGCGCGTGGCCCAGCAACTGGGGGTGCTGGCGGCGCGCAACATGCTCGGTGAAGCCCAAACGTATGCCGATGTGCCGTTCTTCTGGACCTACCACTTCGACAAGACCTTCGAGCTGCTCGGCCACCCGCGACACTGGAACCGCCTGCACCTGGAAGGCGACCTGCAACACCATGACTTCATCGCCCTGCTCTGCCATGACTACCAGGTTGAAGCGGTGATCGCCTGCGAACACCAGCAGGCCATGGCCGACCTCTCACAGCGCATGCAGCAGCCCCTAGGCAAAGCCGAAGCCCTGGACATCATCCGCCGCCGTTAACGCTTTTTGCGCGTGCCCAGTTGAATCCACGTCGGCGCATGGTCGCTGGCGTGCGGCTCGTTGCGCACCCAGGCATCTACGCCGGCATCCTTGAGGTACGGCGTGAGCGCCGGGTTGAGCAGCAGGTGGTCGATGCGCAGGCCGGCGTTTTTCTGCCAGTGCTGGCGAAAGTAATCCCAGAAGGTATACACCCGTGCCTCGGGGTACAGATGGCGCACGGAATCAGTCCAGCCCTGCTCCAGCAGGCGCTGGTAAGCGGCGCGGCTTTCCGGTTGCAGCAAGGCATCCTTGAGCCAGGAGCGCGGGTTGTAGATGTCCAGGTCGGTGGGCACCACGTTGAAATCGCCAGCCAGCAGCACCGGATGCTCACTGGCCTGCAACGCTTGGGCATAGGCAATCAGCCGTTCGAACCAGGCCAGCTTGTACTCGAATTTCGGCCCAGGCTGCGGGTTGCCATTGGGCAGGTACAGGCAGCCGACCAGCACACCGTGCACGGCGGCTTCGAGATAGCGGCTTTGCGTGTCGTGCTCGTCACCGGGCAAACCGCGCCGGCTCTCCAGCGGCTGGGCATCGCGCGCCAGGATCGCCACGCCATTCCACGACGCCTGGCCCAGGCAGATCGCCCCGTAGCCGGCGGCTTCGAAGTCGGCATACGGGAACAGGCTGTCGGGTGCCTTGAGTTCCTGCAGGCAGACGATGTCGGGCTGATCGCGCGCCAGCCATTGCAACAGGTTGGGCAGGCGGGCACGAATACCGTTGATATTGAACGTGGCGATTTTCAGGGCTTTCATCGCAGCGGATCCTTGCAGGGCTCTTGGGGTAGAGCCTGCAAGGCGTGCAGATGCTCAATCCAGGTCGGTCCAGCGCGTGATACCGACAGCCAGGGCAGCCTTGCGCTGTCCCTGGCTCACCGGCATCAGCCCCTCAGGCCTCAGTAGCCCAGGGACAGACCGGTATTGCGACGCGGATCGTTGGCGCCGTAGAAGCGGTTGTTGCCCACCGGCTTGCCGTCCAGGGATGGCGCACCGACCAGGATAGCGGCCAGGTGGTTGGCATCCTGGGGACCGGCAAACTTGTGGCCCCAGCTTTCCAGGATCTTCTGGGTGTCCGGGCTGACCGCGAAGGTCTCGAGGTTGGTGGTGTCCGGCATCCACTGCTGGTGGAAACGCGGCGCGTCCACGGCTTCCTGAATGTTCATCTTGTAGTCGATGACATTGAGGATGGTCAGCAACGTCGCGGTGATGATACGGCTGCCACCTGGCGTGCCCACCACCATCACGGCCTTGCCATCCTTGGTCACGATGGTCGGGCTCATCGACGACAGCGGCGCCTTGCCCGGCGCGATGGCGTTGGCTTCGCCCTGGACCAGGCCGTACATGTTCGGCACGCCGACCTTGACGGTGAAGTCATCCATTTCATCGTTGAGGATCACCCCGGTCTTGCTCGCCATCACGCCCGCACCGAACCAGTCGTTGAGGGTGTAGGTCACCGACACCGCGTTGCCCCACTTGTCGACGATCGAATAGTGAGTGGTGTTGTTGCCTTCATGCGGCGACACGCCCGGCTTGATCGCCTGGGAGTCCCCGGCCTTCTGCGGTTCGATGGCGGCGCGCAGCTTGGCGGCGTAGTCCTTGTCCAGCAGATGGGCGATCGGGTTCTTCACGAAATCCGGGTCACCGAGGTAGCTGTTACGGTCCACGTAGGCGTGGCGCATTGCTTCGATCTGGTAGTGCAGGCCCTGGGCCGAGTGATAGCCGAGGTCAGCCATCGGGTAGCCTTCGAGGATGTTCATGATCTGGCAGATCACCACGCCACCGGAGCTCGGAGGCGGTGCCGAGACCACGTGGTAGCCACGGTAGTCGCACTCGATGGGCGCCAGTTCACGGGTCTTGTACTTGTCGAGGTCAGCCTGGGTGATGATGCCCTTGCCGGCCTGGCTGGAATCCACCAGCGCCTTGGCGACCCAGCCTTTATAGAAGCCGTCGCTGCCCTTGGCGGAGATTTCCTTGAGGGTCTTGGCCAGGTCTTTCTGCACCAGTTTCTGGCCGACCTGCATCGGCTGGCCGTTGTGCAGGAAGATCCCGCGCATGTCCTGGTCTTTTTCGAACTCGCCGGTGGCGGTGTGCAGCAGGTCGATATCACCCTGCTCCAGCTCGAAACCGTTTTCCGCCAGCTTGATCGCCGGGGCAATCACCTGGGCGCGCTTGAGGGTACCGTATTTGCTCAGGGCCAGTTCCATGCCAGACACGGTACCGGGCACGCCGACGGCCAGGTGGCCTTTGGCACTGAGGCCTTCGACGACATTGCCGGCCTTGTCCAGGTACATGTCGGCGGTGGCCGCCAACGGGGCTTTTTCGCGGAAGTCGAGGAAGGTCTTGCGTCCGTCGGCCAGCTGCACGGTCATGAAACCGCCGCCGCCGAGGTTGCCGGCCGCCGGGTACACCACGGCCAGCGCATAGCCGACTGCCACGGCCGCATCGACCGCGTTGCCGCCGGCCTTGAGTACATCCACACCGACATGAGTGGCCAAATGCTGGGCCGTTACCACCATGCCGTTTTCACCGGCCACCGGGGCCTGGGACGCGGCGTGAACGCCACTGACCGTCAACACCAGTGCAGTGGCAATCAAGGTACGGCTGAAGGGTTGGTATTTCATCCATGGCTACTCTAGTTATTGAGACGCACCAAAATAGCCCGTCGCGGGTTTAATCCCCAGTGCAATGGCGTTTTTATTACAGAACTTGTCGGTCACAGAACGGCCGGCAAAATGCCCATGCTATATTTCGCGCCAAACTGTCGTCGAAGGCGCGCTGGCATGGCAATCAAGAAGACCGGGATCCGAGCCCAACAGGCGGACCAGACACGCGCGCGCATCCTGCAGGCGGCGATCAAGGTGTTTACCCGCGACGGCTATTCCGGCGGGCGTGTCGACAGCATTTCCAAGGAAGCGGACTCCAACGACCGCATGCTTTATTACTATTTCGGCAGCAAGGAGCACTTGTTCGTCTGCGTGCTGGAGCACACCTACGAGCAGTTCAACAAAGCCGAAAGCACGCTCAAGCTGGACCTCGATACGCCGGTGCAGGCCCTGCGCGAACTGGTGGCGTTTATCTGGAACTACTACGTCAAGCACCCGGAGTTCGTGGCGATCCTGAGCATCGAGAACCTGCACCAGGGCAAACACGCGCAGCAGTCCGGCGAATTGCGCCGGTTGTCCGGGGAAGCAGTCGGCGTGCTGCGCCCGATCATCGAGGCGGGCCAGGCCCAGGGCGTGTTCCGCGAGGATGTCGACCTCAAGCACGTGTACCTGATGATCGCCTCGCTCTGCTACTTCTATAACTCCAACCGCCACACCCTCAGCTCATTCCTCGGCGAGGACTTGTCGAACAAGCGGCAGCAGCAGGATTGGCTGGGGTTTATCAGTGACTTGGTGGTGCGGGGCGTCACCCCGGTCTCCGTGTAGAAACCCATTCCAACTGTGGGAACCGGGCTTGCCCGGCGCCCACAGTTGATCGGCTTATCGCCTGGGCTATCAGTGCGTACCGGGGTTCGCACGCAAGTGAGCGACCTTCTGCTCCAGGCCATTCCATGCCGGCGCGTTCGGCGCAAACTGCCCGCGCAGATAGCCGACCAGTTCCGCCACCTGCGTGTTCGACAGGCTGTCCTTGAAACCCGGCATGTACCCCAGGTCCTTGGTCGCAGGGTTGCTGATGCCTTGCAAAATCACCTTGATCAAATTATCCGGCTGATCACTGTGCACATTGGTATTGGTCGCCAATGAGGGGCTGACCCCAAACAACTTCGGCCCCAGGCCGTCGGCATGGCAGGCCTTGCACGAACCCTCGAACACGCGTCGGCCATTCGGATTCGGCACCGTCACTGCGGCGGCGACCTTGGCCTCGGCCGCCGCCTCGCCATTCAGCGACGCCAGGTAAACCGCCATCGCGCGGATATCCGCCTTGGGCAACTTCGCCAACTCACTCACCACCGGGCCCATCGGGCCGGCGGCCACCCCGTGCGCCTCGGAATAGCCGGTGCTCAAATAGGTGAACAACTGCTCTTCGGTCCACGGTGTCGGCGCCTTGGACAACCCCGTCAATGCCGGCGCTTCCCAGCCATCCACTATGCCCCCCGCCAGGAACGACTGGCCGCCCTTCTCCGCCCCCATCAGGTTACGCGGCGAATGGCAGGCGGCGCAGTGCCCCAGGCCATTGACCAGATAGTTGCCACGGTTCCACTGCTCACCGCGTTCAGGCTGTGGCGTGATCTCACCGCGCCGCAGGTTCAGCGCATTCCAGCCCGCCATCAACGACCGGATGTTGAACGGAAAGCGCATGGCATTCGGTGTCGGCGCCTGGCTGACCGGGGCCTGGGACATCAGGTAGGCATACAGGGCCTGCATGTCGGCATCGTCGATATTGCGAAACGCGGTGTAGGGAAACGCCGGGTAGAGGTTGCGCCCATCACGGCCAATGCCGTCGCGCATCGCTCGCTGGAACGCCGGGTACGACCAGGCGCCGATGCCGGTTTTGACATCCGGGGTGATGTTGCTGCTGTACAGCGTGCCGAAGGGCGTTTGCATTGCCAGCCCACCGGCATTGGTCGCGCCACCGGGCGCCGTGTGGCACACCGCGCAATCGCCGACGGCCGCCAGCAGGCGCCCGCGTTCCAGGGTGGCCTTGGACCAGGTGCCGGCGCTGGGCGGCGCTATCGGCGCGATCTCGGGGTGAAACGGCCAGGCCGTGGCCAGCAGCGCGCCCAAGCTCGCGAACAGCGCACCGAACCACCATTTACGGCGTTTTTGCGGCGACTTGGCCGGCTCACCCAAGGTGCCGGCGTTCAGCGCCGCCAATACGCGCTCCGGGGTGATCGGCAACTCGCGAAAGCGAATCCCGGTGGCATCGTAGATCGCATTGGCAATCGCCGCCGCGCTGGGCACCGAGGCGGACTCACCGGCGCCCATCGGTGGCTGGTCCTGGCGCGGCATCATCAGCACGTCGATCTGCGGCACCTGCGGGAACGTCAGGATCGGATAACCGCCCCACTCTTTGCTCGCCACCGTCGACTCTTCAAAGGTTACGCGCTCCTTGAGCACGCGGCTGGTGGACTGGATCACATTGCCGTGGATCTGATGCTGCACCCCCGCCGGGTTGATCATCATCCCCGAATCATGACCGATCACCACCCGCGTCACCGACACATCGCCGGTCTGCTTGTCGATCGCCACGTCCGCGACCCAGGCCGCCCATGCCGCGCCGAAGCCGGGAAACTTGCTGTGGATGTAGCGCGCGTAGGCAAAGCCACGGCCACGCAGCAGGTGGTCTGGATTGGCGGTCTGCATCGGCGCGGTGCGCGGCGACCAGTTGGCGCGTTCGGCGGTGGATTTCACCAGGTCGATGGCGCGCTCGTCCTTGAGGTAGCGCAGGCGGTATTCCACCGGGTCGACGCCAGCGGCAAACGCCAGTTCATCGATATAGGATTCATGCGCGAAGGTATTGGGCAACGCCGACACGCCGCGCATCCACGACGCACGCACGATGGGCGCCATGTCGTTGATAGTCACACGCATGTTATCGATGTCGTACGGCGGGATCGAGGTGCGGTCGCCCATCTCGAACATCGCCGCCACCGGCTCCACGCGCCCCGTCAGCAGCAATGCCAGGGTTGGCGCGCCGTTGGACGGGTAGCTGGTTTCGAAGTCATAGGCGGCGATGCTGCCGTCGGCGTTGAGGCCACCGTCGACGTCCATCAACTGCCCGGTGCCCTTGGGTTCCCACAAGTGTTCCTGCTCGCGGGTCAATTGCACCCGCACCGGCTTGCCCACCGCGCGCGACAGCAGCAAGGCGTCGGCGCAGACATCGTCAGCACAGTTACGCCCGTAGCAGCCGGAGGCTTCCATGCGGATCACGTCGATCAGCGCTTCATCGCATTCGAGCAGCCACGCGAGGTCAGCGCGCAGCAGGTGCGGGTTCTGGCTGCCGGACCAGACGCGACTGCCGCTGGCTTGATAGTCCGCCACGCCACAGGACGGGCCGATCGAACCGTGCATCTGGTAAGGCCACAAATAACTGCGCGACAAGCGCTGGCTGGTACCCGCCAGCGCTTCATCGACATTGCCCTGGTCGAGGACGGTGCGGCGCACCCGTGGATTGTCGCGGATGGCTTGTTCCACATCGCTCATGTCCGGCAACCCATTGTTCCAAGGTTTCCAGTGCACCTGCAGCGCCTCGGCGGCCTTGATCGCCTGCTCCTCACGCAGCGCCACCACGCCGACAAAATCGCGGATCACCACGACCGCGACAATGCCGGGGATATTCGCGATGGAGGCCTCGTCCACGCGCAGCAGGCTGTTGCCGACAAACTCGCCGCAATCCAGGCCGGCGTACGGCGGGCGGATCACCCGCCCATGGAGCATGTCGGGCACGCGCATGTCGTGCACATAGGTCAGTTCGCCGGTGGCCTTGCCGGGGATATCCACCCGCGCAGCGCCCTTGCCTACCAGGCGGTAATCCTCGACGGCCTTGAGCGGTGCGTCGCCGCTGATGCGCAACTGGTCGTGCTGGCCGCTGACGAGTTCGCCGTAGGTGGTGGTGCGCCCGTCCGCCGCTTGAATCACACCGGCGTCGACCTTGAGGCTGGCGGTGCTTACTCCCCAGCGCCCCGCCGCCCGCGCCAGCAAGAAGCGCCGCGCTTCGGCGGCCGCATTGCGCAAGGGCACGGCGGAAATCTGCAAGGTCGCGCTGGCAATCGTCGCGCCCTGGTTCGGCACGCGCTCGGTGTCGCCAAGCACCATCTTCACCTGGTCCATGCCCAGGTCGAGTTCTTCGGCGACGATCTGCCCCAGCGAAGTGCGGATGCCGGTGCCCAAATCCACATGGCCGTTGAATGCATACACCAGGCCGTCGTCGTTGACGGCGATAAACAGCCCCAGTTCCTTGGGCTTCACGGTCGGCGTACCGCCCTTGGCCACCGGGCCCGAAGGCGGCAGCACGTCATCGACGATCAACAGGACGCCGGCCTTGGCCAGCCACTGGTCACGGGAAAGCGGAGTGTCGGTCATGGTCATCAATCCACGGTCATGAGGCGAGCGGCACGCAGCACCGCGCGGAGGATTTCGATATGGGTGCCGCAGCGACAGAGATTGCCCGACAGCTCGTTGCGCACCTGGGCTTCGCTGGGGTTGGGGTTACGGTCGAGCAAGGCCTTGGTGGTCATGATCATGCCGTTGAGGCAGTAGCCGCATTGCGCGGCCTGCTCATCGATAAAGGCCTGCTGCACCGGATGCGGCGCCTGCCGCGTGCCGAGGCCTTCCAGGGTGACAATCTCGCGCCCCACCGCGCCGGACAGCGGGAACACACAGGAACGCGCCGCCACGCCATCGATGATCACCGTGCAGGCACCGCACTCGCCCAGGCCGCAGCCGTACTTGGGGCCGTTGAGCTGCAGGTCATTGCGCAACACCAACAACAGCGGCGTATCCGCCATGGCGCTGACGTCGCTTTGCTGCCCGTTGACCTCAAGCGTTACCGTGATGTGCTGGCTGATCATTCGCTTCGCCCGTAACAGTTGGTGAAGTAGTCACTACACTAAACAGTCAAAAAAAAGCGCCGCGGACCTGGGGTCTCACGACACACTTGACTGATGAAGTGGCTGCTACATCAACCTGGAGCAAAAACGGTGCCAATGGGGGGGGAAGTGGTTAACAGACTACCTGTGGTGAACTGACTTATTGTTGTGAACAGACTGCCTGTAGTGAGCAGCCTTCTTTGTGGTGAACAGACTGCCTGTGGTGAGCAGCCTTCTTTGTGGTGAACAGACTGCCTGTGGTGAACAGACTTCCTGTAGTGAGCAGCCTTCTTTTGTGGCGAGCGGGCTTGCCCCGCGTTGGGCTGCGTAGCAGCCCCAAAAACCACACTCCGCAATTCTTCAGCAATAACTCAGCATGCTTGAAAGGGGCCGCTTCGCGCCCCAACGCGGGGCAAGCTCGCTCACCACAGGCAAGCCTGCTCACCACAAGCAAGTCTGCTCACCACAGGGACGTCTGCTGAGCACCGCTGGTCAGCTCACAACCCTGCCGCCCTACTCCTGCGGATCCTCGATCATCTTGCGCAACAGAAACAGCACTGCCACGCGTTCGGCGGGGTTGAGGTTGCTCATGGTCAATTCACTGATCTGCGCAGCACGCGGCGCGGTTTGCGCGACCAGTTCGGCGCCGGCCGGGGACAGGTCGACCACGACTTTGCGCTTGTCCTGCGGATCGGGCTCAAGCGTGATCAATTCCTTGGCCTTGAGCCGCTCGACGATACCGCGAATGGTCGCCTGGTCCACTGCCGTGGCCTTGACCAGTTCAGTCAGCGAACTTGCACCGTGATCGCGCAGCGCACACAGGGTGACGAACTGCACGGCGGTGAGCTGGGAGTCGCCGACATTCTGCTGAAAAATCGCCAGGTGACGCTGGTAAGCCTTGCGCAACAGGTGGCCAACTTGCTCAGAAAAAACGTAGGAATCAGGCACGGCGAAGCTCGGTGGGTGGCTAGCGATGGGGAAGCATGATGGCGAGGTTGTCGCAATGACTCAAGGATCTCATTGCCGGAACGCAGTCGAAATGTGGGAGCGGGCTTGCTCGCGAATGCGGTGTGTCAGGTGGCGCATTGTTGACTGACGTAGCGCATTCGCGAGCAAGCC
>NZ_JASCPP010000109.1:0-20169 GCF_029959745.1 Pseudomonas sp. PS01298
CGGGTTTAGTGGGGCGCGCGGGCTTGCCCCGCGTTGGGCTGCGCAGCAGCCCCAAAACCAGCCTCAGAGGAGTACCTGATACACCGCATGCTCACTGAATGGGGCTGCTTCGCAGCCCAACGCGGGCGGTGCGACGATTCGACAAGCCCGCTCACCACAAAAGAAGGGAAAAGCCAGCTTCTGATAGGGCCACCATCAAACCCCACCTCACACAACACCCCGCCCATTCATCCCTGAGCCCCTGGCTCAGGGATTTTCCAGATCATGCCCCAACGACTGGATAAACAACGAAAACAGCTCCGGCTGTGACGAAATATCCAGCTTCGCGTACAGATGCCGACGGTGCACCTTCACCGTGTCCGGCGAGATGTTCAACCTTTCCGCCATGGCCTTGGAAGAGAACCCGCGCAGCACCAGGCGGGCGATTTCCAGTTCGCGGTCCGACAGCACGCCGCAGCCGAACTGGCTCAGCGCATCGCGAATCTGGCTGTCCATGGCCGGCGCGCGCTGGGTGCTCTGCTGCCAGTGCTGTTGCATCAATGGCAACACCCACGCCGCCAAGGTGGTCATCAGCCCGGTCTCATCGGCGCTGAAGCGCCTTTGCATCCCCAGCGACAACGACAACGTGCCCGCCCCAGGCAGTTGCAGGATGAATTGCACCTCGTCTTCCAGCACGTTGTCGTGGAAGTAATTGAGGAAGTATTCACTCTGGCGAAAATGGTCCGGCGCCACTTCTTCCAGGCGGTACACGCCGCTGGCGTAGCCTTCGCGGCAAGCCTGGAAGAATGGGTCGAGCAGGTACAAGCCATTGAGGTACACCAGCATCGACGCCGGCTTGCTGCTGGGCTGGGCGTCGTATTCTTCCAGGGCCTGGGGGGCGCCCTCCACGGGATAGTAAATCGCCAGGGCGTTATCGAACGGCAAACACTGGTGCAGCAACAGCACCAGCTGTTTCCAGAAACGCTCGGTGCCGATGTGCGCGACGGTGCGGCCCAGCCCTGCGTGCATGCCGACTTCCCGGAACAGGCTCATGTAACAGGCTCCCGCCAGCAAAAGATCGACCAAGGGTTCGGCTTTTGTCGGGTGCCGTCAAGGGGAGTACGCCAATAGGGGAATTGGCTGACATAAACCCAGCGTTTACCTTCGCCATTATCCAGTGGGAAACATATCCCGCGATATTCAGACTTTTCGTTTCTGCCTCACACCAAGAACAACGACAGAGGATAACGATATGAGCACTTCACCCACGCCCGACGGCGTGCTGAAACCGACCCTGAGTGTCTTCGATGTGGTGGCCATCACCGTGTCGGCGGTGACGCCCGCCAGTTCCGTCTTCGTGATTGCGCCCTTTGCCATCCAACAGGCCGGCAGCGGGGTGTTCCTGGCGTTTGTGATGGCCGGGCTGCTGGCGTTGATGTTCGCCTTTTGCTACGCCGAACTGGGGCGTGCCCACAACAGTGCGGGCGGTGAATATGTGTATGCCAAGCGGGTGTTTGGGGGCATGGCCGGCTATGCGACGTTTCTGACGGTGCTGGTGATGTTGCTGTTTATCCCGCCGGTATTGGCCACGGGCGCCGCGACCTACCTGAACAACGCGCTGGGCACGCATTTCGACGCACAGACCGTCGCCTTGGTGATTGTGGTGTGCAGTTACGCGCTGGGCATCCTCAATATCAAGCTCAATGCCTGGATCACCGGCACGTGCCTGCTGTTGGAAGTCGCGGCGTTGCTGGTGATCGTGGTGATCGGCTTTGGCAACCCGGTGCAGCCCGCCAGTGTGCTGTTCCAACCGCAGATCGTCGAAAACGGCGTGTTGCACCTGGCGCCCTGGGCCTTGGTGATCGGCGCGGTGGGCATTGGTCTGTTTTCCTACAACGGCTATGGCCCGGCGGTGTTGCTCGCCGAAGACATGAAGTGCGGCGGCAAGGGCGTGCACAAGGCGGTGTTGTGGTCCCTGGGGCTGGTGGTCGTGATCGAGCTGGTGCCGATTACCGCGCTGTTGATCGGCGCGCCGTCGCTGAGCGCGATGATCAGCAGCCCGGACCCGATCGGCTATCTGCTGACCAGCCATGGCAACGAAACCCTGTCGCGACTGGTCAGCGCGGGGATCTTCCTGTCGGTGTTCAATGCCATCGTCGCCATCGTGATCCAGATCGGTCGCGTGGTGTTCAGCAGCGGGCGGGATGCGCTGTGGACGCCTACCATCAATAAGCTGTTCACCCGCATCCATCCGCGCTGGGATTCGCCTTGGCTGGCCACGCTGTTCCTGGCGATCCCGTCGGCGCTGCTGAGCTTCAGCTCCAACCTGGCCGATCTCACCTCGTTCAGCGTGCTGCTGATCATGCTGGTGTACCTGGTGGTGGCGTTGAGCGCGCTGATGAGCCGCGTGCTGCTGCGCGACCGCGAGCACCCTTATCGCATGCCGCTGTGGCCGCTGCCGGCGCTGGTGGCCGTGCTGGGCGCCGGGTACCTGTTAGTGACCTTGCTGGTGGCAGCCTCGGTGCGCGACATCATGATCATCATCGGCTTGCTGGCCTTGTCGGTGATTCTGTATTGCATCAGTGGCCGGTTGAGTCCGGCGTTCCAGAAATTGTAAGGAGTGGTTATGCGTGCACGTCAACTAGGCATCACTTTGGGGCTGGGTGTCCCCGGCGAATTGAATGCCATCACCGATGTACCCGGGGTGCGGGTCGGCCACAGTACGCTCAACACGCGCATTGATGGCAAGCAGGTGCGCACCGGGGTGACCGTGGTGCAGCCACGGGCCGGGGAGGCGCGCCAGCAACCGTGCTTTGCCGGTTACCACGTGCTCAATGGCAATGGCGATGCCACCGGCCTGGAGTGGATCAGCGAGGCGGGCCTGTTGACCACGCCGCTGGCCATCACCAACACCCACAGCATCGGCATTGTGCGCGACACATTGATCGCCCTGGAGCGCGAGCGCCTGGCGGACCCGGCGGTGTACTGGTGCATGCCGGTGGTGATGGAAACCTACGATGGCCTGCTCAATGACATCTGGGGCCAGCACGTAAAGCCTGCGCATGTGCGCGAGGCGCTGGATAACGCCGCCGGTGGCCCGGTGCAGGAGGGTGCCGTCGGCGGTGGTACGGGGATGATCTGCCATGAATTCAAGGGCGGCATCGGCAGCGCCTCGCGCTGCTTGCCGGCGGAGCAGGGTGGCTGGACCGTCGGCGTGCTGGTGCAGGCCAACCATGGTAAACGCCAGGAATTGCGCGTCGACGGCTACCCGGTGGGGCGTCAGTTGCTGGATATCCCCTCGCCGTTTGCCGAGCGCGGCACGCCGGGGATGGGCTCGATCGTGGTGATCATCGCCACGGACGCACCCTTGCTGCCCCATCAGTGCCAGCGCCTGGCGCAACGCGCATCCATCGGCATCGCGCGCACCGGCGGCGGTACCGAGGATTCCAGCGGCGACCTGTTCCTGGCGTTCGCCACCGGCAACCACGATTTGCCGCCCGCCGATTACGCGCGCAAGGACCTGCCGCTGAGCAGCGCACTGCAGATGGTCAACAACGATCATATTTCGCCGCTGTTCAGCGCGGCCGCCGAGGCGGTGGAGGAAGCCATCATCAACGCGATCCTGGCCGGGGAGGACATGCTGACCGACGCCGGCGTGAAAGTGCCTGGACTGGGCGCCGAAACATTGTTGGAAGCACTCAGCAAGACCGGCTGGCGTCTGCCCCGGTAATACGGGACGCACAGGATTAATACGTTAAGGTAATGGCGATTTAGTGTTGTGAATGACACCCTGCCAATATATTGGATCCATTAATTAAGCGGGCCGCCCAAGTTGGGCGGCTTTACTGCTATTTAATATTTAAATAACGGGCGCTGTCTTTTGTCCGACAAAAACTCGCCGGCCCAATAAATACGGCCTTGAACTTCTGAAAGTTGCTGGCGTGCCACTGTTTTGCCAAAGAAATACAAGTGGACGAAAGATTTCAAGTTGTGTCAGTTTTCTTACGCCTTCAAAAGAGGCGAGTGATAGGACGATCTCGCCCGCGGGGTTCCTATCGATCAAAACTGATGCATTTGCAAACAAGGAAGTACGTTTATGTCAAAAGTAAAAGAGCAGGCTATTGTGTCGGCGGCGCAAGTCAGCACGGCGTATTCGCAAATCGATAGCTTCAGCCATTTGTATGACCGTGGCGGCAACCTCACGGTCAATGGCAAACCGTCCTATTCCGTCGATCAGGCAGCCACCCAGCTGCTGCGCGACGGCGCTGCATACCGGGACGTGAACGGTAACGGCAAGATCGACCTGACCTACACCTTCCTGACCTCGGCTTCCTCGAGCACCCTGAACAAACACGGGATCTCGGGTTTCAGCCAGTTCAACGCCCAGCAGAAAGACCAGGCGGTACTGGCGATGCAATCCTGGTCGGACGTGGCCAACGTGACCTTCACTGAGAAGGCCACCGGCGGCGATACCCACATGACCTTCGGCAACTACAGCGGCGGCCAGGACGGCGCGGCGGCCTTCGCCTACCTGCCCGGCACCGGCGCGGGCTACGACGGCACCTCGTGGTACCTGACCAACAGCAGCTACACGCCCAACAAGACGCCGGACCTCAACAACTACGGCCGGCAGACCCTGACCCACGAAATCGGCCACACCCTGGGCCTGGCTCACCCTGGCGACTACAACGCCGGGAATGGCAACCCGACCTACAACGACGCGACCTATGGACAGGACACGCGCGGCTACAGCGTCATGAGTTACTGGAGTGAGAGCAACACCAACCAGAACTTCAGCAAAGGCGGGGTCGAGGCCTATGCGTCGGGCCCGTTGCTGGACGACATTGCGGCGATCCAGAAGCTCTACGGTGCCAACTACAACACCCGCGCCGGCGACACCACCTACGGCTTCAACTCCAACACCGGGCGTGATTTCTACAGCGCCACCTCGAATGCCGACAAGCTGGTGTTCTCGGTGTGGGACGGGGGCGGCAACGATACCCTGGACTTCTCCGGTTTTACCCAGAACCAGAAGATCAACCTCAATGAGGCGTCGTTTTCCGATGTCGGCGGCCTGGTGGGCAACGTGTCCATCGCCAAGGGCGTGACCATCGAGAACGCGTTCGGCGGTGCCGGCAACGACCTGATCATCGGCAATAACGCGGCCAATGTGATCAAGGGTGGTGCCGGCAACGACATCATCTACGGCGGTGGGGGTGCCGACCAACTGTGGGGCGGCGCGGGCAATGACACCTTTGTGTTCGGCGCCAGCTCCGACTCCAAGCCGGGTGCGGCAGACAAGATCTTTGACTTTACCTCGGGTTCGGACAAGATCGACCTCAGCGGCATCACCAAAGGCGCGGGCCTGACCTTCGTCAATGCCTTCACCGGGCATGCCGGCGATGCTGTACTGACCTACGCGGCAGGCACCAACCTGGGGACCCTGGCGGTCGACTTCTCCGGTCACGGCGTGGCGGATTTCCTCGTCACCACCGTAGGCCAGGCGGCCGTCAGCGACATCGTGGCCTGATGCACGAGCGCGGCGCTTCGGCGCCGCGCTTTGAGGATGGAGCCGCTCAATGAAAGGTTTTTTTCAATCGATCGCCTGCGCTGTGCAGGTGATAGTCGTGTCGGCAGGAGCCCACGCAATGGCGAGCAGTCTTGTATTACCCAACAGCGCCGAACTGGCCGGGCACTGGCAGTTGCACCAGGCGGATCAGGTCTGCGCCCTCGACCTGCTGGAACAGGCCAACGCCCTGGGCGGCGACGTGGCGTGCGTGGCGCAATGGCTGGGGGACACGCCCCGGACCTGGTCGCCGACCCCCGACGGCATCTGGCTGATGAACGCCGAAGGCAGCGGGATAACCCATTTGAATCGCCAGAAAGAAGGCGAATACCAGGGGCGCACGGCGTCCGGTGCCGTGGTGGTATTACATCGCGCGCCTTAGTTGCCGTTATAACGCTATAACCCAAGTTTATTAGTTGGCCGCTCCTGATCGGGGTGCGGGCAACTATTGCGTGTCGTTTGGTTCAAGGAAGATAAACCACTATGGCCAAGCCTATTGCCGTGGCGCCTTTATTCAAGGCGCTGGGTGAATACAAGAGCATCCTGATCAGTGTCGGCTGTTTTACCGCGCTGATTAACCTGTTGATGCTGGTGCCGTCGATTTACATGCTGCAAGTGTATGACCGCGTGCTGTCCTCGCAGAATGAAACCACCCTGGTCATGTTGACGCTGATGGTCGTGGGGTTCTTTGCGTTTATTGGCACACTGGAAGTTATCCGCAGTTTCATCGTGATTCGTATTGGCAGCCAGTTGGAACGCCGTTTCAACTTGCGCGTGTACAAGGCCGCCTTTGAACGCAACCTGCAACGCGGCCAGGGGCATGCCGGCCAGGCGCTGGGCGACTTGACCCTGTTGCGCCAGTTCATCACCGGCCCGGCGCTGTTCGCATTTTTCGATGCGCCGTGGTTTCCCCTCTACCTGCTGGTGATTTTCCTCTTCAACGTGTGGCTCGGGGTCCTGGCCACGGCGGGTGCGGTGCTGCTGATCGGCCTGGCGTGCCTCAACGAATACCTGACTAAAAAGCCCTTGGGCGAAGCCGGCGCCTATTCCCAGCAATCGAGCCAACTGGCCACCAGCCATTTGCACAACGCCGAGACCATCCAGGCCATGGGCATGCTCGGTGCCCTGCGCAAACGCTGGTTTGCCGTGCATTCGCAATTTCTGGGGTTGCAGAACACCGCCAGCGACACCGGTTCGGTGATCACGTCCTTGAGCAAATCCCTGCGCCTGTGCCTGCAGTCACTGGTGTTGGGCCTGGGCGCATTGCTGGTGATCAAGGGCGATATGACTGCCGGGATGATGATCGCAGGCTCCATCCTGATGGGCCGCGTATTGAGCCCCATCGACCAGTTGATCGCGGTGTGGAAACAGTGGAGTTCGGCCAAGTTGGCCTACCAGCGCCTGGACGATCTGCTGCGTGAATTCCCTCCCGACAGCGAGCCGATGAAACTCCCGGCGCCCCACGGCCAGGTGAGCTTCGAGCAGGTCAGCGCGGGGCCACCCGGACGGCGCACGCCGACCCTGCATCAGGTCAGCTTCACCCTGGGCGCCGGCGAAGTCCTCGGCGTGCTCGGCGCTTCCGGTTCCGGCAAATCCACCCTGGCCCGCGTGCTGGTGGGGGTGTGGCCAACCCTGGGCGGCACCGTGCGCCTGGATGGCGCCGACATCCATCGCTGGGACCGCGAAGACCTCGGCCCGCACATTGGCTATCTGCCCCAGGACATCGAATTGTTCAGCGGCAGCATCGCCGACAATATCGCGCGTTTTCGCCAGGCCGATCCGGCCTTGGTCGTGCAGGCTGCGCAACAGGCCGGCGTACATGAGCTGATTCTGCGCCTGCCGCACGGCTACGACACGCTGCTCGGCGACAACGGCGGCGGCCTCTCTGGTGGGCAGAAGCAGCGGGTGGCACTGGCCCGTGCCCTGTATGGCGGGCCGCGCCTGATCGTGCTGGATGAGCCCAACTCCAACCTCGACACCGTCGGCGAAGCGGCCCTGGCCAGCGCCATTGTGCAGATGAAAGCCCAAGGCAGCAGCGTGGTACTGGTCACCCATCGCTCTTCGGCCTTGGCCCAGGTCGACAAATTGCTGGTGCTCAACGAAGGCCGCCTGCAGGCGTTCGGCCCGAGCCAGGAGGTGTTGCGCGCATTGTCCGGCCAGCCGGAAGCGCCGAAGGAAAGGCCCGGTGTGAGTTTCAGTCGTCAGTATCAAGCGGGAAGGAATCCAGGCGCATGAGCAGTCTCACTTTTGAACAACGTGACGCGCGGTTCTTCGTGCGCATGGGCTGGTTGCTGACCGTGGTCGGCGCCGGTGGATTTTTCCTCTGGGCCAGCCTGGCGCCGCTGGACCAGGGCATTCCGGTGCAAGGCACCGTCGTGGTCTCGGGCAAGCGCAAAGCGGTGCAAACCTTCAGCCCGGGCGTGGTCAGCCGGATTCTGGTGCGCGAGGGCGAAACGGTTAAACAAGGCCAGCCGCTGTTTCGCCTCGACCAGACCCAGAACCAGGCTGATGTGCAGTCGCTGCAAGCCCAGTACCGCCTGGCCTGGGCCAGCGTGGCGCGTTGGCAGAGCGAGCGCGACAACCGTTCCAGCATCCACTTTCCCGCCGAGCTGAGCAGCAACCCCGATCCGGCCCTGGCCCTGGTGCTGGAAGGCCAGCGCCAACTGTTCAGCAGCCGCCGCGAAGCCTTTGCCCGTGAGCAGGCGGGGATCCGCGCGAACATCGACGGCGCTACTGCGCAACTCGGCGGCATGCGCCGGGCCCGCAGCGACCTGACCGCCCAGGCCCAATCCCTGCGTGATCAACTGAGCAACCTGCAGCCGCTGGCCGACAATGGCTACATCCCGCGCAACCGCCTGATGGAGTACCAGCGCCAGCTGTCCCAGGTGCAGCAGGACCTGGCGCAGAACACCGGTGAAAGCGGCCGCGTCGAGCAGGGCATTCTCGAATCGCGCCTGAAACTGCAGCAGCACAGCGAGGAATATCAAAAGGAAGTGCGCAGCCAATTGGCCGACGCTCAACTGCGCAGCCTCACGCTGGAACAGCAACTCACCTCGGCCGGGTTCGACTTGCAACACAGTGAAATCAACGCGCCGGCCGATGGTATTGCCGTCAACCTCGGCGTGCACACCGAAGGCGCCGTGGTGCGCGCCGGTGAAACCCTGTTGGAAATCGTGCCCCAGGGCACGCGCCTGGAAGTCGAGGGGCACTTGCCGGTGCACCTGGTGGACAAGGTCGGCACGCACCTGCCGGTCGACATCCTGTTCACCGCCTTCAACCAGAGCCGCACACCACGCGTGCCGGGGGAGGTCAGCCTGATCTCCGCCGACCAGATGCTCGATGAAAAAACCGGTGCGCCGTATTACGTGCTGCGCACCACGCTCAGCGACGCGGCCGAGCAAAAACTGCAGGGCCTGGTGATCAAGCCGGGCATGCCGGCCGAGATGTTCGTGCGCACCGGCGAGCGCTCGCTGCTCAATTACCTGTTCAAGCCGCTGCTGGACCGCGCCGGCTCCGCGCTGACCGAGGAATGAGCATGAGATCGCTGCTTATTGCCGTGTTATTCAGCTGCGCCAGCGCTCACGCCGCCATGGGCCCGTTCGACGTCTACGAGCAGGCCCTGCGCAACGATCCGGTGTTTCTCGGCGCCATCAAGGAGCGCGACGCCGGCCTGGAGAACCGCACCATCGGCCGCGCCGGGCTGCTGCCCAAGCTGTCCTACAACTACAACAAGGGCCGCAACAATTCCCAGGCCACCTTGCCTGACGGGCGCGGCGGCAATTATCACGACGACCGCAACTACAACAGTTACGGCTCGACCTTCAGCCTGCAGCAGCCGCTGTTCGACTACGAGGCCTACGCCAACTACCGCAAAGGCGTGGCCCAGGCGTTGTTCGCCGATGAAAGCTTTCGCGACAAGAGCCAGGCGCTGCTGGTGCGGGTGCTGACCTATTACACCCAGGCGCTGTTTGCCCAGGACCAGATCGACATCGCCCGGGCCAAGAAGAAGGCCTTCGAACAGCAGTTCCAGCAGAACCGGCACCTGTTCGAGCAGGGCGAGGGCACCCGCACCGATATTCTCGAAGCCGAGTCGCGTTATGAGCTGGCCACGGCCGAGGAGATCGAGGCGCTGGACGAGCAGGACGCCGCCCTGCGCGAGCTGGGGGCGTTGATCGGAGTACAGAGCGTCAACATCGACGACCTGGCGCCGCTGAGCCCTGGTTTCGCCGCCTTCAGCTTGAGCCCGGCCAACTACGACACCTGGCACGAGTTGGCGATCAGCAATAACCCCACGCTGGCGTCCCAGCGCCAGGCCCTGGAAGTGGCGCGCTACGAAGTGGAGCGCAACCGCGCCGGGCACCTGCCGAAAGTCACCGCCTATGCGAGTTCGCGCCAGCAGGAGTCGGACAGCGGCAACACCTACAACCAGCGCTATGACACCAACACCATCGGCGTCGAAGTCAGCCTGCCGTTGTATGCCGGTGGCGGCGTCTCGGCGTCCACTCGCCAGGCCAGCCGCGCCATGGAGCAGGCCGAGTACGAGCTGGAAGGCAAGACGCGCGAGACCTTGATCGAACTGCGTCGCCAATTCAGCGCGTGCTTGTCCGGGGTGAGTAAGTTGCGCGCGTACCAGAAGGCGCTGACGTCGGCCGAAGCGTTGGTGGTGTCGACCCGGCAAAGCATCCTTGGCGGTGAGCGGGTCAATCTCGATGCGTTGAATGCCGAGCAGCAGCTGTACAGCACACGCCGAGACCTGGCCCAGGCGCGGTATGACTACTTGATGGCCTGGACCAAGCTGCATTACTACGCCGGCAATTTGCGCGACACCGACCTGGCCAAGGTAGACGAAGCCTTCGGGCCCAAGAGGATCGAGCCTCCCGCTGCAGACAAGCCCCCTGAGGCAAGCCGACCCCCTGTGGCGAGCGGGCTTGCCCCGCGTTGGGCTGCGCAGCAGCCCCAATAAAACCACACAATCTCCGGCCAATTCCAACAACAAGAGAGACAAGACCATGGGTGTATTTGACTACAAAAACCTCGGCACCGAAGCCAGCAAAACCTTGTTCGCCGATGCCACCGCAATCACGTTGTATACCTATCACAACCTGGATAACGGCTTCGCGGTCGGCTATCAGCAACATGGCCTGGGGCTCGGCCTGCCGGCCACACTGGTCGGGGCGTTGCTCGGCAGCACAGACTCCCAGGGAGTGATCCCCGGCATTCCCTGGAACCCCGACTCGGAAAAGGCCGCCCTGGACGCGGTGCACGCAGCCGGTTGGACGCCAATCAGCGCCAGCGCACTGGGCTACGGCGGCAAGGTGGATGCGCGGGGCACTTTTTTTGGCGAGAAGGCCGGCTACACCACGGCCCAGGCCGAAGTGCTGGGCAAGTACGATGACGCCGGCAAACTGCTTGAAATCGGCATCGGTTTTCGTGGCACCTCGGGCCCTCGGGAAAGCCTGATTACCGACTCCATCGGCGATCTGGTCAGCGACCTGCTCGCCGCACTGGGCCCCAAGGACTATGCGAAAAACTATGCCGGCGAAGCGTTTGGCGGCTTGCTCGAGACGGTGGCCGACTATGCCGGCGCCCATGGCCTGAGTGGCAAGGATGTGCTGGTCAGCGGCCACAGCCTGGGCGGCCTGGCGGTCAACAGCATGGCCGACCTGAGCACCAGCAAGTGGGCGGGTTTCTACAAGGACGCCAACTACCTGGCCTACGCCTCGCCCACCCAGAGCGCCGGCGATAAGGTCCTGAATATCGGCTACGAAAACGACCCGGTGTTCCGTGCGCTGGACGGCTCCGCCTTCAACCTGTCGTCCCTCGGCGTGCATGACAAGCCCCACGAGTCGACCACCGACAACATCGTCAGCTTCAACGACCACTACGCCTCGACGCTGTGGAATGTGCTGCCGTTTTCCATCGCCAACCTGTCGACCTGGGTGTCGCATTTGCCCAGCGCTTACGGCGACGGCATGACGCGTGTGCTGGAATCGGGGTTCTACGGGCAGATGACCCGTGACTCGACGATTATCGTCGCCAACCTGTCCGACCCGGCGCGCGCCAACACCTGGGTCCAGGACCTCAACCGCAATGCCGAGCCGCACACAGGCAATACCTTCATCATCGGCAGCGACGGCAATGACCTGATCCAGGGCGGCAAGGGCGCGGACTTCATCGAAGGCGGCAAGGGCAATGACACGATCCGCGACAACAGCGGGCACAACACCTTTTTGTTCAGCGGGCATTTTGGCCAGGATCGGATTATCGGCTACCAGCCGACCGACAAGCTGGTGTTCCAGGGCGCCGACGGCAGCACCGACCTGCGCGACCACGCGAAGGCCGTGGGTGCCGATACGGTACTGAGTTTTGGCGCCGACTCGGTGACCCTGGTCGGTGTCGGGCTGGGCGGCCTGTGGAGCGAGGGTGTGCTGATCAGTTGAGGAGGGCGCGACGGATTATCGGCGGTCCATGCGTTTAACGGTTACCTGCGAGGTGTATCGCCTGTTGCCGTACGAGGGTTTGAGCATGTCCCGACTTCGATTGTTGCTGTGTGCCGTGGTGTTGGGGTTGAGTGGGTGTGCGGTGTACCCGGCCTATCCAGGCCCATGTTGCTACCGCCCGTACTACCACTCCTACTATTACCATCCTTACTATCGCCCGTATTACTACCATCCGTACTACCGGTATTGATCGGTCCCAACAAAAAGCCCCGCATTGCGGGGCTTTTTCATCTCAGTCTTCCTTGCGCACCGTGGCGACATCATCGGCCTTGACCCGGATGTGCTTGCCGGCAATGTCGGTGAATTCGTAGAAACCGTCGGCGGTCTTGGTCTTGGGGGTGTCCTTGGTCAAATACTGCGTGCCGTTTTGCAGCGTCACTACGGTTTGCGTCGCGCAACCGGCCAATAGCAGAAAAGTGAGTGCAACCAGTGGCAGACCCAAATTCTTCATGTTCATAACCCTTACCTTTAACCCTGAAAAAACCACGCCAGGGGCGTGGGCCACAAATGTTACGCCATCGACTCACCCATCTGATCACTTTTATACAAAAAGTTGCCTGCGCCATTTATCTATTAGCGATTGCCACCAGGCTTTTGCGACGGCACTCTGTATGCATAAACAGTATTTGATCAAAGCGCGCCATGGCCAATCCCCTCGAAGACCCGCTCTATTACCTGCATAACTTCCGCCAGGTCCTGCAATGGCTGGAGCAACGCTATGCCGACCTGCTGGATACTGACGAACAGCATTTCATTCAGCAATTTGACAGGTTGCCGCAAGCCTCCCAGGCGTTGCTGGTGCGCATGGTGATGCGCAAAGGTGTGCATTTTCGAGCAGGCAAGCTCAATTACCTGGAGGTCGGTTGTCCGCATGCCGCCGCCGAGCCGTTGCTGGAACTCGGCTGGGTGGATGGGCAGTGCCTGCTGGCCTTCGAGGAGTTGTTCGCCTTGCTGCAAAAAAGCGAACTGTTGGGCGCCTTCAAGCCCTGGATCGAGCAGCCCAGGGGCAAGAAAGCCGATTGGCTGGAGGGCCTGGCCGCCCAGTTCAGCGAGGCACGCAGTTTTGCCGACTGGTGCCCCGACCTTGCCGACCGCCTGTACAGCCTCACCGTCATGGAGCTGTGCGACCGCCTGCGCCTGATGTTCTTCGGCAACCTGCACCAGGACTGGTCCGAGTTCGTGCTGGCTGACTTGGGCATCTACACCTACGAAAAAGTCGAGTTCTGCGCCGAGTCCCGGGGCTTGCGCAGCCGCGACGACGTGCACGGGTTCCTGTTCCTGCACCAATGCCAGCAAGCCTTTGAGGCCGGCGAAGCATTGGCGCAGGTGCTGGCCCAGGTGGCGACGCTGCACACCGACAACCCGTGGCTGGAAAAACGCCGGGCCAAGCTGCTGTTCCAGATCGGCCAGTATTGCGAGCGCAGCGCCGAACTGGACCTGGCGCAGCAGATCTACCGGGGCTGTGCCTATCCGGGCGCCCGCGCGCGGCTGATTCGCGTATTGGAACGCCAGGAGGACTACGCCCAGGCCATGGCCCTGGCGAGTGCCGCGCAACAGGCGCCGGAAAGCGCCGCCGAGCAACAGCACCTGTTGCGCGTATTGCCACGCCTGCGGCGCAAGCTCGGCGCGCCGCCGTTGCCCAAGGCCAAGCCACGCCCCGTTACGCGCCTGGACCTGGCCCTCGCGCTGCCCGAGCCGTTGATGTCGGTGGAGTACTGCGTGCAGGCGCACCTGAGCGAGCCTGATGCGCCGGTGCACTACGTCGAGAACGGGCTGATCAATTCATTGTTCGGCCTGTTGTGCTGGGACGCGATCTTCGCGCCGCTGCCGGGTTCGTTTTTCCACCCGTTCCAGCGCGGCCCGGCGGACCTGCACAGCGAAGACTTCCACCCGCGCCGCGCGGCATTGTTCGCTGCGTGTTTTGCGCAACTGCAGGATGAAGGCTACAAGACCACCATCCGCCAGCGCTTTAGTCAAAAATGGGGAATCCAGTCACCCTTCGTGTTCTGGAACCTGCTCAGTGAAGAGTTGCTGGAGCAGGCATTGGCCTGTTTACCGGCCGAGCACCTGCGCTACTGGTTCGAGCGGCTGTTGCTGGATATCCGCGCCAACCGCACCGGGATGCCGGACCTCATCCAGTTCTGGCCGGCGCAAAAGACCTACCGCATGATCGAGGTCAAGGGCCCCGGCGACCGCCTGCAGGACAACCAGCTGCGTTGGCTGGAGTTCTGCGGTGAATACCAGATGCCGGTCACCGTCTGCTATGTGCGCTGGGCGGAGCACGCCGCTTGAGCTATACCGTGGCCGTGCGCGCCTTGTGTGAGTTCACCGCCAAGGTGGGCGACCTCGACCTGCGGTTTACCCCATCGCCCAGCGCCCAGGAAGGCATTGTCGGCCACCGCACCGTGGCCTCGCGGCGCAGCGCGCACTATCAGAACGAAGTGGCCCTGGAGGGCGAGTACCAGCAGCTCAGGGTACGGGGCAGGGCGGACGGCTATGACCCGGACGCCAATCGCCTGGAAGAGGTCAAGACCTATCGCGGTGATCTCGACGCCCAGCCCGCCAACCATCGGCAGCTGCATTGGGCCCAGGTCAAGGTGTATGGCTGGCTGATGTGCCAGAAGCTCGGCCTCACCGAGATCGACCTGGCGCTGGTGTATTTCGACATCGTCGGCGAGGGCGAAACCCTGCTCAACCAGCGCTTCCAGGCCGCCGAGCTGGAGCCGTTCTTCAACCGGCAATGCGCACTGTTCCTCGGCTGGGCCGAGCAGGAAATGCAGCACCGCGACGCGCGCAACCTGGCGGCGCAAAGCCTGGCCTTTCCGCATGCCGACTTCCGCGCCGGCCAGCGCACCCTTGCCGAATCGGTATACAAGGCGGTCAGCACCGGCCGCTGCCTGATGGCCCAGGCCCCCACGGGGATCGGCAAGACCATCGGCACGGTCTTCCCGCTGCTCAAGGCGCTGGCACCGCAGCAGCTGGACAAGGTGTTTTTCCTGACCGCCAAAACTCCGGGGCGCAAACTCGCGCTCGACGCCTCCCAGGTGCTGTTCGACAGCAGCCCCGACCTGCAATTGCGCGTGTTGGAGCTGGTGGCGCGGGACAAGGCCTGCGAACACCTGGACAAAGCCTGCCATGGTGATTCCTGCCCGTTGGCCAAGGGTTTCTATGATCGACTGCCCGCCGCGCGTACTGCCGCATCCAAGGTGCGCCTGTTGAACCAGCGCAACTTGCGCGAGGTGGCCCTGGCCCATGAGGTATGCCCGTACTACCTGAGCCAGGAGATGGCGCGCTGGGCCGACCTGGTCGTCGCCGACTACAACTACTATTTCGACTTTGGCGCCATGCTGTTCGGCCTCGCCCAACTCAACCAATGGCGAGCGGCGGTGCTGGTGGATGAAGCCCACAACCTGGTGGAGCGTGCCCGTTCGATGTACAGCGCGAGCCTTGACCAATACAGCCTCAAGACCCTGCGCGACATCGCCCCCGAGCCCCTGAAAAAGCCGCTGCAGCGCCTGAACCGTGAATGGAATGCGCTGCACAAGGACCAACTTGCGCCGTACCAGGCCTATGCCGCCCGCCCGGAAAAACTCCTGCAGGCCCTGAGCCTGTGCGCCAGTGCCATGGGCGACTATTTCAATGATCATCCCGAGGCGCTGGCGAGTGACCTGCAAGCCTTCTACTTCGAAGCGCTGCAATTTGCCAAGGTCGCCGAGCTGTTCAACGAGCACTTCATTTTCGATATCAGCAAGCGCCAGTTCAGTGGCAAGCGCAGCAGTTCAACCCTGTGCCTGCGCAATGTGGTGCCCGCCGAATTCATCCGGCCCCGGTTGACGGCGGCGCGCAGCAGCGTGCTGTTTTCCGCGACATTGAGCCCGCGCCACTTCTACGCCGACTTGCTGGGCCTGCCGGCGGACACCGCCTGGATCGACGTCGAATCACCGTTCAAGGCCGAGCAGCTGCGTGTGCGCATCGTCGATGCCATCTCGACCCGGTTTGTGCACCGCGACGCCTCGCTGGAACCCATCGTCGAACTGATCGCCCAGCAGTTCGCACAGCAACCGGGCAACTACCTGGCGTTTTTCTCCAGCTTCGATTACCTGCAGCAGGTCGCACAGCGGCTGGCCGAGCGACACCCGCATATTTCGCTCTGGCAGCAGTCACGCGGCATGGCCGAAGCCGAGCGCCAGGCGTTTCTCGACCAATTCACCGAGCACAGCCAGGGCATCGGCTTCGCCGTGCTCGGCGGCGCATTCGGCGAGGGCATCGATTTGCCCGGCGCCCGCTTGATCGGCGCGTTTATCGCCACCCTGGGCTTGCCGCAATTGAACCCGGTCAATGAGCACATGAAAACGCGCATGGGCGCAATTTTCGGCGCCGGCTACGACTACACCTATCTGTACCCCGGCATTCAAAAAGTCGTGCAGGCCGCGGGCCGGGTGATCCGCAGCCAGCATGACCGTGGCGTGGTGATGCTGATCGATGACCGCTTCGGCGAAGCGCGTGTGCGCCAGTTGTTGCCGCGGTGGTGGGCGCCGGCGACGGTAACCTGAGCGGCTGGCCACGCGCGAGCGTCGGGCCTGGGAATGTGCCTGCCCGCCGTTGGGGCGGCGTTGATGACCGCGCATTTGGCGCAAATGATGCTGGTGCAAATCCTGTGGCTCTATCACTCTGCCTGGGCGCCACTCCGCGCGCCTGTGTCGCGCTGAAGCGCCGAGCGAAACCTACACAAGGAGGCCAGTGATGAACGCTATCGAGCAGGACAGGATCCAGGTCAACGGGATTGAGTTGAGTGTGTACATCGCCGGCCCGGAGCAGGGCCGGCCGATCTGGCTGCTCCACGGTTTTCCCGAGTGCTGGCATTCCTGGCGCGAACAGATCCCCGCGCTGGCGGCGGCTGGGTTCCGGGTGTTTGTCCCGCAAATGCGCGGTTACGGCCAATCGAGTTCGCCGTCCGAGATTGCCGATTATGACGTGCTGACGCTGTGCGCCGATATCCAGCAGGCCATGGATCACTTCGGTCATGCACAGGTGGTGATGGTCGGCCATGACTGGGGCGCCGTGGTGGCCTGGCACCTGGCGTTGCTCGAACCCGAGCGCATTACGCACTTGATCACGTTGTCGGTGCCGTTTGCCGGGCGTGCGCGCCGGCCGGTGATCGAAATCCTGCGTGAGCTGTACGCCGACCGCTTCAATTACATCGTGTACTTCCAGCAACCCGGCGTCGCCGAGCAGGAACTGGACGCGGATATCGAACGTACGCTGCGCTTGTTCATGCAGGATGAAGATTTGTTTTTGCAGAAACGGTCCGCCGACTCAAGCTTGTTCGACGGTGCGCAGCCCCCTGGTCCGCTGCCGGCGTGGTGTTCACGAGAAGACCTGGACGTCTACGTGCAGACCTTCGCCGAGCATGGCTTTCGTGGCCCGCTGAACTGGTATCGCAACTTTGAGCGCAACTGGCAACGCAGCGAGTTCCTGGCCGGCCGGCAGGTGCTGCAACCGACGCTGTTCCTGATCGGCGACCGCGACCCCGTCGGCGTGTTTGAAGCCCTCACCCTCAAGCGGATGCCGGAGTCGGTGCCGAACCTCGAGCAGCAGGTCCTGGCCAATTGCGGTCACTGGATCCAGAACGAGCAAGCTCAGCGGGTCAACGCGTTGATGCTCGGGTTTCTAGGGAAAACGTAAAGGTCGCGCCGTGCCCTGGGCGGTCGACCAGACGAATGCTGCGCCCGTGCAATTGCAGGATGCGGTGCACGATGCGCAGGCCCAGGCCACCGTCGCGCCGCGCGCCGCCGATGGTGAAGGCGCGCAGGAACAAGCCTTCACGCAGTTCGGCGTCGATCCCCGGGCCACTGTCGCTGACGGTTACTGCCACGCCATCGGCGGCCGGCGACAGGATCACCTCGACTTCGCCATTCACCGGTGTATGGCGCAAGGCATTGTCCAGCAGGTTGGTGAGCACGCGTTCGATCAGGCCCAGGTCCGCCAGCACGGTGGGCACCTGCGGGGGTAGGGTGGCAGTCAGGGTGATGGCGCGCGCCTCGGCGGTGAGTTCGAATTTCTGGAAGATGTCCTGCACCAGGTCCGGCAGGGAGAAGCCTTCGATCACTGGCTGCACAAAGCCGTGTTCCAGGCGCACCAACTCCAGCAGCGACTGGGCCAGGCCACCGACCTTGCGACTCTGGTCCAGGGCAATGCCGAGGTAGCGCCGGCGCTCTTCGGGGTTCAGGCTGGCATCCTTGAGCGTCAGGGTTTCCAGGTAGCCATGCAGGGACGCCAGCGGCGTGCGCAGGTCATGGGAGATGTTGGCGACCATTTCCCGGCGTTCCTGGTCCTGATGGGTGATGGCCCGCCACTGTTCGCCCAGGCGGTTTTCCATCTGCACGAAAGCGTGGTCGAGCACGGCGATTTCGTCGCCACTGTCGAGTTCCGGGGTGGCCGATGCCTGGGTTTTCGGCGCGCCGTTGATATCGAACTGACCGACCTTGTCGGTGAGCTGGCGCAACGGCCGGGTGATCCATGCGAAGGCGATGAGCCCCGCCAGCAGGCACAACAGGGCCACCAGGCCGATGGACCACAGCGCTATCTTCAGCGCCATGCCCGTGGCGTCCTTGGCGTCGTACACATCATGGGCTTCGCCGAGCAGCACCACGTAGAGGAAGCCGGTTTGCTGGCCGTTGGCCTTGAGCGGCGCGGCGCTGAACACCTTGCGCCCATCGACGCTGCGCGGGTCATCGCCAAGGATCGGCAGCATGGCGCCGCTGAGGAAGCGCCGGATCGGTGCCAGGTCAACCTGGTCGCGCAGCAGGTGGCCGCTGGGTGCGGCATTGCCGACCACACGGCCGTCGATGTCGAGCAGGTACACCTCGACACTCGGGTTGACCAGCATCAACTGGCTGAACAGGTTGCGCACGGCGTCGGGCTTGAGGCCATCGGCGTCCATCAACTGCGTGTCACGGGCGATATGTGCGGCCAGGTCACGGGACAGGCCTTGCACCACTTCCAGCTCGTGCATGCGGTTGGAGCGCACTTGCAGCCAGGCCGAGGTGCCACTGCAGATCACCAGCAGCACGGCGAACACCACCGACAGGCGCTGGGTCAGGGTCAGCTTCATGGCGGGCTCTCGGCGAACTTGTAGCCACGGCCCCACACCGTGAGGATGCGCGCGGGGTTGGCCGGGTCGGCCTCGACCTTGGCGCGCAGGCGGTTGATATGGGTATTCACCGTGTGTTCATAGCCTTCGTGGCTGTAGCCCCACACGGCGTTGAGCAGGTCCATGCGCGAGAACACCTTGCCGGGCTGGCGCGCGAAGAAATACAGCAGGTCGAATTCCCGTGGGGTGAGGTCCAGGCGCTGGCCTTGCAGCGTCGCGTCACGGGTCAGTGGGTTGATGAACAACTGGCCGAGGTCGAGGCTACCAGCGTCCATCTTCAGGTTGCGTGCCATTGCATCGACCCGGCGCAACAGCGCCTTGACCCGCGCGACCAGCTCCGGCATCGAAAACGGCTTGGCCAGGTAGTCATCCGCGCCCAGCTCCAGGCCGAGGATGCGGTGCAGTTCGCTGGAGCGCGCGCTGGTGATGATGATCGGCGTGTAGCGCGTCATGGCGCGGGCGCGCCGGCAGATTTCCAGGCCGTCGACACCGGGCAGCATCAGGTCGAGTATCGATGCATCCCAACCGCCTTGCTCAAGCAGGCGCAGGCCTTCGTCGCCGTCGGCGCTGTGCACCACGTCGAACTGCTCATCGCGCAGGTGCAGGCAGATCAAGTCGGCAATATGCGCATCGTCCTCGACCACCAGGACACGTTTGGGCTGATCCATGTAAGAGAAACCTTCGCTTGTCGTTCGCGCATTGTGCGGCTTTTGCAACAGTGTAGTTATCACGAATTGTTTAACTCTGCGTGAGGATTCCGCGACCGTAAATCCTCCAACATCCGCCTATCGAAAGAGCGTGGGTTGTGGTGGTTCTGGTTTTGGCTGTGGCAGGGATTGTGGTCGTGGCAGTGACTCTGGCGGTGGTTGTGGTTGTGGTTGTGGTTGTGGCGAGCGGGCTTGCCCCGCGTTGGAGTGCGTAGCGCTCCCGTTTTTTTTGGGGCCGCTGCGCAGCCCAACGCGGGGCAAGCC
>NZ_JASCPP010000010.1:0-101060 GCF_029959745.1 Pseudomonas sp. PS01298
CGCGAATACGGCTAATCAGTCACTGCAGTTTTGACTGACCTGGCGTATTCGCGAGCAAGCCCGCTCCCGCATGGGGGGTGTGGTCTTTCAGTTAGAGGGGATAGTTCTTCAGTTCCCGGGCAATCACCATCCGCTGTATCTCGCTGGTCCCTTCGTAAATCTGCGTGATCCGCGCATCGCGGTAGTAGCGCTCCACGGGATAATCTTCCAGATACCCATACCCACCGTGAATCTGCATCGCCGAGGAGCAGACCTTTTCGGCCATTTCCGAGGCGAACAGCTTGGCCTGGGAGGCTTCCGACAGGCACGGTTTGCCGGCCGAGCGCAGGCGCGCGGCGTGCAGGATCAACAAGCGCGCGGCATTCAGGCGGGTTTGCATGTCGGCCAGCAGGTTCGCCACGCTCTGGTGCTCGATGATTGCCTTGTCGAACTGCACGCGGTCGCGGGCGTAGACCAGCGCAGCTTCAAACGCCGCGCGGGCGATGCCCAGGGCCTGGGCGGCAATGCCGATGCGGCCGCCTTCCAGGTTCGACAGCGCAATCGCCAGGCCTTTGCCGCGCTCACCCAGCAGGTTGGCCTCGGGCACGCTGCATTGGTTGAGGGTGACGGCACAGGTGTCCGAGGCGCGAATGCCCATCTTGTGTTCGGTACGGTCGACGACGAAGCCTGGCGTGTCGGTGGGCACCAGGAATGCGGAGATACCTTTCTTGCCCAATTGCGGGTCGGTCACGGCGAACACGATAGCGAGCTTGGCGCGCTTGCCGTTGCTGACAAATTGCTTTGCACCACTGATCACCCATTGGCCATCGCGCAACTCGGCGCGGGTGCGCAGGTTGTGCGCTTCGGAACCGGCCTGGGGTTCGGTGAGGCAGAAGCAACCAATTGCCTGGCCACTGGCGAGGTCGGCCAGCCAGGTCTGTTTCTGTTCCTGTGTGCCGTAGTTGAGAATGGGCCCGCAACCGACTGAATTGTGGATACTCATCAGCGCGCCGGTGGCGCCATCGCCGGCGGAAATTTCCTCGACGGCCAAGGCATATGCGACGTAGTCGACATAGGTGCCACCCCATTCTTCAGGGACCACCATGCCCAGCAGCCCGAGTTCGCCCATCTTCGCGACCAGGGCATCGTCGATCCAGCCGGCTTTCTCCCAGGCCTGGGCATGCGGGGCGATTTCGCCACGGGCAAAGTCACGCGCCATGTCGCGAATCATCACTTGTTCTTCAGTGTATTCAATGTCTTGCATGGCTTAGTTCGCAACCTTCTCGAAGTGATGGAAGAAGCTCTCGACATGGGTGTTGTCCAGGCCGTGCAGCGTGGGTGGATTCCAACGCGGGGCCTTGTCCTTGTCGATGATCAGCGCACGAACGCCTTCAATGAGGTCGCCGCGTTCAAACCACTGGCGGTCAAGGTGCAGTTCCAGGGCAAAGCAGCGTTCCAGCGGCAGGCGCCGGCCGCGACGCAGCATTTCCAGGGTCACGGCCATGGCCAGCGGCGAGCGGGTGTGCATCAGTTGGGCGGTAGTGAGTGCCCATTCATGGCTGTCGGCGACCGTCACCTGCTGCAATTGCTCGACGATACTCGGTATATCCGGCAGGCCGAAGAAATGGTCGATGGCCGGGCGCAAGGCGGCCAGCGGTGCGTCGGGCAACTGTTGCACGGCGAGTTTGGCCAGTACGCCCTGCAGGTCCTTGAGTGGCGACTCGTGCCATTGCAGGCGGTCGAGCTTGTGGTCGAGGTCGGCCAGCTTTGCGCTGTCCAGGTACCAATCGGCGAGGCCGCAGTAGAGGGCGTCGGCGGCGCGAATCTGCACGCCGGTGACGCCGAGGTAAATCCCCAGCTCGCCGGGAATGCGCGGCAAGAAGTAGCTGCCGCCAACGTCCGGGAAGTAACCGATTGCCACTTCCGGCATGGCCAGGCGGCTACGCTCGGTGACCACGCGCAGATCCGCGCCCTGCACCAGGCCCATGCCGCCGCCGAGGACAAACCCGTCCATCAACGCGAGGACAGGTTTGCGGTAATGGTGGATGGCCAGGTCCAGCGCGTATTCCTCGACGAAGAAATCTTCGTGCAGGGTGTCGCCGTTTTTGAAGCTGTCGTAGAGGGAGCGAATATCACCGCCGGCGCAAAAGGCTTTTTCGCCGGCGCCGCGCAGCACCACGGCATGCACCTGCGGATCGTCGGCCCACGCCTGCAGCTGGCGGGCGAGGCTGCGGACCATGTCCAGGGTGATGGCGTTGAGGCCGGCAGGGCGGTTGAGGGTAAGGTGGCCGATGTGGTTGCGCACTTCGGCCAGGACGTCGTCTTGAAGGATATCGGCGCTGCTTGCTTGGTTTGAAACCTGAGCAGTCATCTGTAACTCCCTGCTTTTATTGTTCTTTATCAAGAGGTTCAGCGAAGAACCATCTCGCGATCGTACCAGTGCAAATTTGCCCAGTACAACCTTCAATCATGCAGGTCGTTTTTGCATTTATGCAGCAGGCCGCGTGTCTGCGTCAGGGGATGCGGCTGGCCAGGACTTCACCAATACTGCGGCGCCGTGCGTGGGTTTCGGCGGCGTGGATCAACTGTTCCAACTCGCTGGGGGCGACATCGTAGAACTGCTCCATGTCGGCGAGCGCGAGCTTCAGGTCGGCAGCGGTAATGGCCGGGTCTTGAGCGGCCCGGGTGTCTGGCAGGACCACCACGGGAGCCTCGACGGCGCCCTTGGGGTAGCGAGTGCGCGTGGCATTGTTGTAGGCCAGTGCACAGGCGAGCAGGGCGCCGGCACCCAGCAACACCGCGCCCATCTCATGCCAGCCGAGGGCGGCCGAGGCCGGGTCGGCCAGTACCAGGGTCATGGCCAGGCCACCGGCAGGTGGATGCAGGCAGCGCAGCCAGCACATCAATACCACCGTCATGCCTGCCGCCAGGCACGCACCGCCCAGGGTGCGCCCAAGGACGCGGGCCACCAGCAAGGCCACCACGCCGGCACACAGGTAGCTGCCGATGATCGACCAGGGTTGCGCGAGCGCGCCGGATGAGACCGCAAACAACAACACCGCCGAGGCCCCGAGTGGCCCCAGCAGGTGCAGGGCCACGTCCATGCCAAACACTTGGGCACATAACCACACGCTGAACAGCGTGCCGAGCGCCATGCCGATAGCGGCACGACTCCATTCGGTGGGACGGGTATTGATAGCAGCAGGGAACCAGCGAGCGAGCATTGACAGGCATTCCATAAACGACAGGCAAAAAAAAGGCTTGTCTGGTTGCCCGGAAAAGCCCTTTGAAAGTTCCAACATTGGGGGAAGGAACCTGTGCAGTGTGCCGTGCCTGTCGACAGCGCGCCAATGCATATTAATGCAGGTTAAATCCAAAAATAATGCAGTTAAATGAGACTGCCACACTTACAAAAGAGGGACCTGCACACTGAGCTTGCCCAGGACGCGATCATCGGTCTCGTCGTTGAACAAGCGTTTTCGCAGATCCGCCTGCAGCCCGGTATCACTGGCAAGTGGGCCCTTGAGCGCCACCAGCGCGTCGCGTAATTCCATCAGCCGCTCCAGGGGCGGGACCGGCAAATAGCCAACGTGAACGAGATCGGGCTCCGGGGTCGCGTAGACGCCCGGCGAAACATCATCTGACACGGCATTGTCCTCTTATTGGATAGGCTGCGGCGTACACCGCGGGCCTACAGCTTCCTTGTTGTTATGCATGACCCGTGGCGGTAAATGATTACCACACATGGCATTCGAGTTTACCGTTGGGTTTCGGGCGCGGGGAAGGGCAATGGTCGCAGCAATTACGCATAGCTGCGTAGGAGTTTTCTGCGTCGGGAGCCCCGACGCAGAGCACTCAAGGGTGTGGGGCCTGGGCCAGGTGCAGCAGCACGTAGGGGTTGCGGTCGAACTCACCGCTCAGGGTCGGCGTGAGGGCGCGAAAGCGCGGGTCTTTCAACCCTTCGAAATCCGCCTCGCTCATCACCAGCCAGGCCGGCCCTTGTATCGGGTTCAGGTCAGCGGGGTTCTGGGTGAACAACGGTACCTGGTCGCAATCAAGGTTGACCATGTATTTGATGGCCTTGGCGTCTTTACCCAGGCCGTGCAATACCACGGGCGCGCGCTGCTGCATGACCTGCTCGTGCACCTGCAGGGTAAACGTGCGGGTGTCGTAGAGGCTGCGCTCCAGCGGCTCGACCACGCCGATATAGCTGGCCCACAACGCCAGTACACCGGCCAACGCCGGGCCCAGCGGGCGCAGTTGCGCCTTGAACAACGCCAGCAAAGCCACGACCTGCAGCGCGCCCAGCAGGCCAAACATTGGCCCCAGATGCTCCAGCTGCTGCGGATAACGTGTGCGTGCGAACAGCAACCCGGCGATCAGCAGCGTCGGAAGCAACGTCCAAATGCCCAGCATCAGCCTGCGCAACCCGGCAAACAGCCGACCCTCGGCAACCTGGAACGGATAGGCCGCAATGATTGCCGCCATGGGCAACATCGGCAGCACATAGCGCGCCTTTTTGGCCTGTGGGATCGACAGGCCAAGCATCACCAGCAGGCCGGCGGCCGCGCAGTACAGCACCAACTGCAAGGCCGGCCCCGGCGTACGCCGGCCGCCGAGGGCGATTGCCAGCAGCACCAGCAGCGCCACGGGATAGGCCATGGCGTAATTGCCCAGCGAACTGGTGAAGTAATACAGCGCGCCGCTGGAGCCTTCGCTGCCGTCCATGCGCCCCAGGAACTGCATGCGGATCACGTCCTGCATGAAGCTTTCACCGCCGCTGAGCTTGGCCATCAGCAACAGCAGGCCGACACACGCCACCAACAGCGCCAGCGCCAGCAAGCCAAAACTGAATAACTGCCGCCATTGCCGATTGATCAGGTAGTAGCTGCACAGCACGCCGGTGGGTATCACCAGGCCAATCGGCCCGCGAATCGCAAAGCCGAGAATCAGCAGCAGGTACAGCCAGTGCAAACGCTTGCCAGCACCGAAGTGGTCATGCGCGTAACCCAGGTAGAACACCGCCAGGGCAATTGCGGCGAGCATCTGGTCGAGGGATACCGAGCGGGTTTCACTGATGAAGGTACTGCTGAGCAGCAATACCGCGATGCTCAGCAGGCCCCAGTGCCGGGAGTAGGGCGCCGTGAGGCGATACACCAGCACCACGATCGCTGCCGAGGCCAGCGCCGTGGGCAACCAGGCCGTGAGGCTGGTGACCTGGCCCAGGGGCAACGACAGCAACCAGGTCAGCAGTGTCGAGGTGGCCAGGTAATCCGCATACGGCTGCCCGTAGGTGGTCGGGAAAAAGCCCGGCCCGTGGCGCAGCATCTCCTGGGCAAACACCACGAAGCGGGAGTCGAAGCCGATAATCGCCTGGTGCCAGCTGCCAGCGATGAATAACGCCAGCGCCAGCAACCCCAGCAGTAGGGATTGGCGGCGAATCGTCGGGCTCAGCAGGGACGGTTGAGCTTTGTTCACGTATCAGGCTTCCACGACCTGTGGCACCCACTGTTGCTGCGGAATCGGCAACTGGCACGAGTCGCCACGGCCCATCGGGAAGTACTGGAAGCCTTTGCGCGCCAGGCGCTCGCCGTCATACAGGTTGCGGCCGTCGAAGATCACCGGGGTTTTCAGGCGCTGGTGAATCAGGTCGAAGTCCGGTGCCTTGAACTGCTGCCATTCGGTGCAGACGATCAGCGCATCGGCGCCGCTCAAGGTCGACTCCGGGGTGCCCATCAGCATCAGGCGCGGGTCATCGCCGTAGATACGCTGGGTTTCCTGCATGGCTTCCGGGTCGAACGCGCGTACGTTGGCGCCGGCGGCCCACAGGGCTTCCATCAATACACGGCTGGGGGCATCGCGCATGTCGTCGGTGTTCGGTTTGAACGCCAGGCCCCAGAGGGCAAAGGTCTTGCCGCGCAGGTTGCCCTTGAAGAACGCATTGATACGCTCGTACAGCTTACTCTTCTGGCGCTGGTTGATCGCTTCCACGGCTTCCAACAGGTCGCTGGAGCAGTTGGCCTGCTTGGCACTGTGGATCAGCGCGCGCATGTCCTTGGGGAAGCACGAGCCGCCGTAGCCGCAGCCAGGGTAGATGAAGTGGTAGCCAATGCGCGAGTCGGCGCCGATGCCCAGGCGTACGGCTTCGATATCCGCGCCCAGGTGTTCGGCCAGCTCGGCGATCTGGTTGATAAAGCTGATCTTGGTCGCGAGCATGCAGTTGGCGGCGTACTTGGTCAGCTCGGCGCTGCGCAGGTCCATGAAGATGATGCGGTCATGATTGCGGTTGAACGGCGCGTACAGGTCGCGCATCACGTCGCGCACTTCTTCGCGCTCGCAGCCGATGATGATGCGATCCGGGCGGCGGCAGTCGGCCACGGCCGAGCCTTCCTTGAGGAATTCCGGGTTGGAGACGATATCGAACTCCAGATGCCGGCCAGCCAGGTGCAGGGCCTTCTCGATGTGCGCGCGCAGGGTGTCGCCGGTGCCCACCGGCACGGTGGATTTTTCCACCAGGATCACCGGCTCGATACGGTGGCGGGCCACGGCATCGCCTACCGACAGCACGTATTTCAGGTCGGCCGAGCCGTCTTCATCCGACGGCGTCCCCACGGCAATGAACAGCACTTCGCCGTGTTCGACGGCCAGCTTTTCATCAAAGGTGAAGTGCAGTCGCCCGCTCTCCAGGTTCTCCTTGACCATCGCGGCCAGCCCCGGCTCGAAGATGCTCACATGGCCTTGCTGCAGCAGCTTGACCTTGTTTTGATCGACGTCCATGCAGATGACATCGTGACCGACTTCGGCCAATACGGTGGCCTGCACCAGACCGACGTAACCACTACCAAATACACTGATTTTCATGGGGCATTCCTGGGACTTGTAGCGCTAGCACGGCGAGAGTTGATAACCAGCACACCGAGGATGACCAAGGCCACCCCCAGGGTTTTTGAAACCGAAAAGTGTTCGTTGAAGACCGGCAGGCTGGCCGCCAGCAGGTACACCAGCGCGTAGCTGATGCTCAGCAGCGAATAGGCCCGGCCCAACGGCAGGTGTTTGAGCGCGCCGAGCCAGCAGAGCATCGACAGCGCATAGGCGAGGATCGCCAGCAGCACCACAGCCAGGGCGCCGAGGTCGATCTGCGCCGTCAGCCATTCGTTGGGCAGCGGCAGGCGCGTCATGCTCCAGCGCATGCCCAGTTGGGCCGCGCTGACCAGTGCGACGCTGCCCAGGGCCAGGGCAAACCCCTGGACCCGGCTCATACGTGACGCCCCAGCAGCACGACGCCGCCGATTACCAGCGCCACGCCCAGCCAGTGACGGCCATCGATGTGTTCATGGAACACAAAACGCGCCATCAGCGTGACCAAGACAAAATTCAGGCTGAGCATCGGGTAGGCGATGCCGACCTCCAGGCGCTGCAGTACCAGCAGCCACACCAGCAGGCCCAGGCCCAGGCACACCAGCGCCGCCCACAGCCACGGCGAGCGCAGTTTCAGCGCCCAGCCGTCCGGCAGGTCACGCCAGCTTTCCACGGCGAACTTTTGCGAGACCTGGCCCATGCAGGTCAGCAGGCAGGCGGCCAATAGCAGGAACAGGGTGATCACGGCTGCACCTGCGGGAAGATCAGAATCACGATATTGCCTTGCTCATAACGCTCGCCGTCGGTGGGCAGCAGCGCTACTTCGGCGATTTCATCGTCGCCTTTGACGCGCATCACCACACCCACCGGCCCTTGTTTGCGCGCCTCGCTCATCCATTGCTGGACCTGGCGGGTGTCGACCTTGTGATGCCCGGCATCCGGGTAGGCCAGGCCGTACTTCACTTCGCCGACCGTGTTGTACAGCGTCACATCCGGGCGCTGCAGGCGCCACGCCAGGGCCGATGCCGCGCCGAGGTCGTTGCTGAGCAACGCCGTAGCCGGGCGCAGTGCCTGCAGGTGGTCGATGATGAATTGATCCGGCGTCTTGTTGTAGACCACCGAATGCGGCAGTGCGGCCGGCAGCAGGGCGACCATCAGCCAACTGCCGATCACCGGCGCGGCCCACAGGTGCAAGGGCCGTGCAGCCTGCAGCAGGTTGACCAGGATCCAGCCGAACAGGAAGACAAACACCAGCACCAGGCTGAAGGTTTCCTGGCCATGTTCGTACAGCGGCTTTTTCAGTTGGAACCAGCTCAGGGCGAGCAATACCACCACACCGAGAATCAGGTTCAGCCAGCCGTTGAGGCGCAACGCGCGACCGCGGCCCTGGGCCAGTTTATCCGCCAGGGTGTTGCCCATCAGCAAGGCCAGCGGCAGCAGGCACGGCATGATGTAGGAGGGCAGCTTGCCTTTGGCCAGGCTGAAGAAGGCCAGGGGCATCAGCAGCCACAACAACACAAAGCCGATCTTCGCCGTGCGCTTGTCTTGCCACGCCTGCTTGAGGGTGGACGGCAGCAGGGCGACCCACGGCAGCGAGAACGCCACCAGCAGCGGCAAGTAATACCAGAACGGTTCGGCATGCTGGGCGTCGTCACCGGCAAAGCGCTGGATATGCTCGTGCCAGAAGAAGAAATTCCAGTAATCCGGTTCCTGCAGGTGCACGGCCAATGCCCACGGCACGCTGACCACAATCGCCACCGCTACGGCCACCAGGCCATAACCCAGCAGTTCGCGAAAACGCTTTTGCCAGATTGCGTAGGGCAGGGCGATCAATACCGGCAACAGCCAGGCCAGGAACCCCTTGGTCATGAAGCCCATGCCACATGCCAGGCCCAGCACTGCCCAGGACCACAACCGGCCGCTGCGCGTGGTGCTGTCGAAGCAAAACCACAGGGCCACACCGGTGAGGTTGACCCAGAAGGTGAACTGCGGATCCAGGTTGGCATAGCCGCCCAGGGCCGCGACGCTGACAAAGCTCATGTACAGCACGGTGCTGACCAGGCTTTTTTGCGGGTCATTCCACAACCGGCGTGACACCAGGTACACCAGCAGGATGCTCAGGCCGGTGCTCAATGCCGACGCAAAGCGCACGCCGAACAGGTTCTGCCCGAAGATCGCCTGGCCCAGCGCGATCATCCAGTAGCCGGCCGCAGGCTTTTCGAAATAGCGAATACCCATGAAGTGCGGCGACGCCCACTTGCCGGTCAGCAGCATTTCCTGGCTGATCTGCGCATAGCGGGTTTCATCCGGAATCCACAGACCGTGGGTGGCCAGCGGCAGCAGATAGAACACGCCGAACGCCAACAGGAGCAGGGGCAGGGCCCAACGGCGGATCATGCCTGTTGCACTCCGAGCCAACCCTCACGGCCGCTCAGGGCGCCGCGCACCAGCTGTTGCTGGGGCAGGGTGGTGACATCGGCAGGCAGCAACTCGCCCAGCGGTTGGAAATCGATGCCGCGCTGCCCTGCCTGGGCCAGCAACTGGCGAAAATCATTGGCCATCAGAATCCCTTCTACTTCTGCGTGGATGGTGTAGACGTTGAGCTTCGACTCCGCGAAGCGCTCGAGGATGTAGCTATTGAAATCCTTGGCAGCCACCACCGGCCCGACGACTTCGTCGAAGGTCGGCAGGTCGACCGGAATCTGTGGGGTGCCCGCGCTGCCATCGGCCAAGGTTGGCCTGAACAGGCTGGTGCCCCGACAATCACTGTTGTAGCGGAAGTTGAAGCCTTGCTTGGCCTGCACCACGCGTTCATCGGCGCGCCAACCGGCGGCCGCGGAACAGTCGATGCGTTCACCCAGGATATCGCTCAGGGTGTCGACGCCGCGCCGAATCTGCTCGACCAGCTGCGCGTCGCTCCAGCGCCCGGTGTTGGCCTGCCAGCCATGGTGATCCCAGGCATGCAGGCCGACTTCATGGCCGGCGGCCTTGGCCTGGCGCATCAAATGCCCCAGGTCACGGCCGATCGGCTTGCCCGGCCAGGCAGTGCCGGCGAGCAAAATATCCCAGCCATACAGGCCGGCAGCGTTGGAACGCAGCATCTTCCACAGGAACTGCGGGCGGATCAGGCGCCACAAGTGGCGCCCCATGTTGTCCGGCCCGACACTGAAGAAGAACGTCGCCTTGACCCCGGCTTCATCCAGGGACTCGAGCAGCTGCGGCACCCCTTCACGGGTGCCACGGTAGGTGTCGACGTCAATGCGCAAGCCTGCCTTCATTACTTCTTGTCCGCGATTTCGAGCATGGCTTCACGCAGGAAGAAGTCCAGGGTGTTGCCGATGGTCTCGCTCATCTCCACGGTCGGCTCCCAGTTCAGCAGGCGCTTGGCGTTTTCGATGCTTGGCTTGCGGTGTGCCACGTCCTGGTAACCGGTGCCGTAGAACGCCTTGCTCTCGACGTCGCGGAAACCGGCGAACGGTGGGAAGTTGCCACGCAACGGATGCGCTTCGAACTGACGCAGCAGCTCTTCGCCCAACTGGCGGATGCTGGCTTCGTTTTCCGGGTTGCCGATGTTGATGATCTGGCCGTTGCAGACATCGTTGTCGTTATCAATGATGCGCGCCAGGGCTTCGATGCCGTCGGCGATGTCAGTGAAGCAACGCTTTTGCTCGCCGCCGTCGAACAGGCGGATCGGCGTGCCTTCCACCAGGTTGAGGATCAACTGGGTGATCGCGCGGGAGCTGCCGATACGCGCCGAATCCAGGCGGTCCAGGCGCGGGCCCATCCAGTTGAAGGGACGGAACAGTGTGAAGTTCAGACCCTTGGCGCCGTAGGCCCAGATCACGCGGTCGAGCAGTTGCTTGGAGACCGAGTAGATCCAGCGCTGCTTGTTGACCGGGCCGACCACCAGGTTGGAGGTGTCTTCGTCGAAGTACTGGTCCTGGCACATGCCATAGACTTCGGAGGTCGACGGGAAGATCACGCGCTTGTTGTACTTGACGCAGTAGCGCACCAGCTTGAGGTTTTCCTCGAAGTCCAGCTCGAACACGCGCAGCGGGTTACGCGTGTATTCGATTGGCGTGGCGATCGCCACCAGCGGCAGGACCACGTCGCACTTCTTGATGTGGTACTCGATCCACTCGGTGTGGATGCTGATGTCGCCTTCCACGTAGTGGAAATTCGGGTGGCTGCGCAGGCGCTCGATGGCGTCGGAGCCGATGTCCAGGCCGTAGACTTCGTAGCGGTCGTCACGCAGCAGGCGCTCGGACAGGTGGTTACCGATAAAGCCGTTCACACCGAGGATCAGCACACGGGTACGGCGCGGCTTGCGGCCGGACTCGGCGCCACGCAGCACGGAGCCGTCGACCAAGCCGAGTTCATTGGCCAGGGATGGGCCGGCCAGGTACAGGCCGTTGTCATTGCGCTGGCCGAACTTGACCACCAGCGAGTCTTCACCACAGGCGATGCGCAGCGGGTTGACGCTGATCACACGTCCTGGCGCCAGGCCTTCATTGCCCTTCACCACCTCGGCCTGCCAGACGATCAGCTTGTGCTCGCCCACGGCGCAGAAGGCGCCCGGGTAAGGTTGGGTCACGGCGCGGACCAGGTTGAACAGCTCTTCAGCCGGCTTTTTCCACTCCAACTTGCCGTCGGCAGCGGTGCGACGACCGAAGTAGGTGGCCTGGCTTTCGTCCTGGGCGGTTTCAGTCAGCTTGCCGGCGGCCAGTTGCGGCAGGGCGTCACGCAGCAGGTTGCTGGCGGCGTCGCGCAGTTTGGCGTGCAGGGTCAGGCCGGTGTCGGTGCGCTCGATGGCGACCTTCTGCTGGGCAAGGATCGCGCCGGCATCGGCACGCTTGACCATGCGGTGCAGGGTCACGCCGGTTTCGGTTTCGCCTTTCACCAGCACCCAGTTGGCCGGTGCGCGGCCACGGTATTTGGGCAACAGCGAACCGTGCAGGTTGAACGCGCCTTTGCTGGCGGTGGCCAACAGGGCTTCGCTCAGCAGGTTGCGGTAGTAGAAGGAGAAGATGAAGTCCGGCTTGAGCTTGGCAATACGCTCGATCCACAGCGGGTGGTTGGCGTCTTCCGGCGCGTGCACTGGAATGCCGTTACGGGCGCACAACTGCGCGACGGAACCGTAGAAGTTGTTTTCCTTGGGGTCGTCGGCATGGGTAAACACGGCAGCAATGTCGTAGCCGGCAGTCAGCAGGGCTTCAATGCCTGCACAGCCAATATCGTGGTAAGCGAAGACAACGGCGTTTGAATTCATGACGAAACCTGATCGGAAGGAGAAGTAGAAGTGGTATGGGAAGACACCAGGCCGTCGACGACGACCACGGGTGCCGGTGCTGCCGGTTGGTTGCGCAGCACTTTTTCAATGAAGAACCGGGGGCGGGCACGCACGTCGCTGTACATGCGGCCCAGGTATTCACCCAGCAGGCCCATGCCGATGAACTGGCCACCGGTGAACACGAACAGCACGGCGAACAGCACGAACAGGCCATCACCGGCCCAGTCGGCACCGAATGCCAGGCGCATGACGATCAACGCGAAGGCGAAAAAAACGCCCAGTGCCGCCAGGCTGAAACCGACGATGGACAGCAGGCGCAGCGGGGTGGTGGTCATGCAGGTCAGCAGGTCGAACATCAGGCTGATCAGGCGCATGGCGCTGTATTTGGATTCGCCGTGCTCGCGCTCGGCGTGGTGCACCAGGATCTCGGTGGTGTGGCGGGCAAAGCCGTTGGCCAGGATCGGAATGAAGGTGCTGCGCTCGCGGCAGGCAAGCATGGCGTCGACGATGGTGCGCCGGTAAGCGCGCAGCATGCAGCCGTAGTCGGTCATGGCCACGCCGGTGGAACGTTGCACCGCCAGGTTGATCAGGCGCGACGGCCAGCGGCGAAAGGCCGAGTCCTGGCGATTGTTGCGCACGGTGGCGACCACGTCGTAGCCCAGCGCGGCTTGTTCGACCAGGCGCGGGATTTCTTCGGGAGGGTTCTGCAGGTCGGCGTCGAGGGTAATCACCACCTCGCCCCGGCACTGCTCGAAACCGGCCATGATTGCGGCGTGCTGGCCGTAGTTGCGGTTGAGGATCACCGCGACCACCTTGCTGCCGTCTACGGCGGCAGCGTCTTCCAGCAGTTGGGCGGAATTGTCGCGGCTACCGTCATCCACCAGGATGATTTCGTATTCGTAGGCCAGTTGCTGGCACGCTGCGGTGGTGCGACGCAGCAGTTCAGGCAGGCTTTCTTGTTCGTTGTAGACCGGGATGACGATCGACACGCAATGAATAGGGTAGGGTTTCAAAGATTCATGACCTCGGGGGTTAGCGCAACTTGGAGCGTGGAAACATCAATAAACAGTGGGCAAACGTCTAGACCGTAGAAGCAGGGACGGTGCTAAAGGTGAAGCGTAATCAACAGGTTAGACGGTGTTGCGCAATTTGCTATTAAGTTTCACATTCAAGATTAAGCGCAAAAATGTTGAACAGATATGAAAGGCAGATGAAAAACTCGTTTATTTGACAGGTAGACAGCTAGGGTTCAGCTAAACATCCACGGCGTTGTCCGTTGAATTGGCTGGCGAAATAGGAACGGCCGCGCAGGTGTTTGGTTCAACGCAAACGTGCGTCCTGTGCGTTGGCACTTTATTCAATAATCTTCTCTGCAATGCGCCCCAAGTGCCGGTAAAGTAAGCCGTCTCTTGCCAGGGTGATCGGATGAATAGCGTGCAGCTTTTACGCGGCCAGTTGCGGCCAGTGTTGATGGGATTGTTGATGACCGTGGCGTGCGTCACCACGGTGCGCGCCGACGACGGCGTGGCGCTGACCAGCATCGACCAGGTGCCGGACGGGGTGGAAGTGCGCGGCAAGCAGATCGCCGCGTATACCTGGGACGATCGCCAGGGCAAGAACCTGCTGGTGCTCGCCGAGCAAGTCAGCGAGCGCGACGATGACGGGACCCAGTCGGCCTTCGTCTACGCGGCTCAGTACCTGATCGATGGCAATCGCCCCAAACGCGTGTGGATGCTCTACGACGACGTGCAGCACTGCGAATTCGATGCCGCCCTGCGCTTCGACAGGGAGGCGACCAAGGTCACCGACCTTACCGGCGATGGCATCACCCAGGCGACCGTGGGTTACTCGCGCACCTGCACCAGCGACGTCAGCCCCAATGAATTCAAGTTGATCATGCACGTGGGCAAGTCGCAGAAGTACCGCCTGCGCGGTGTCGACCGGGTCGGCGCCAGTTGGTGGGACGAAGAAGCGGGCGCCCTGCGCGGCATGCCGTTGCCCAAGGATTGCAGCGTGGCCGGCCAGCAGGCATTGGTCAGCCAATACAAGGAGCAGGGCACCGAGTTGCCCTTGCCGGGTTGCTATGGCGATGAGAAGGATTTTGCCAAGGCCCCCGAGGCGTACCTGACCTTTATGCGCCAGCACTGGTTTGCGCTGATGCAGAAGCAGGACACCGATTGGAGCCAGGCCCAGACCCAACCGCAAGATTCCACCGAGGATGACGACAGCGCCCCGTGATGTGGTGCGAGGGCTCTTGCTGGGGTAGACTCAGGCCTCGCCAATTCACTAAATACCTCGATTAAACAATGGCTTGTTCGAGGTATTTAATCCAAAGGCTGATCTACCTTGACTGAGTCTATCCGCAACCCGCTGACCCTTTACCTCACCCGCCTGGCGCCCTCCAGCCAACTGACCATGCGCTACGTGCTGCAGGACGCCGCCGACCGCCTGGGCTTCGAGGACATCAACCTCGAAGACATCGACTGGCACCTGCTGCAGCCTGAACACGTGATCGCCCTGGTCGCCGCCTTGCGCGAGGACGGCTACGCGCCCAATACCTCATCGTTGTATGTGAACGCCGTGCGCGGGGTGATGAACGAGGCCTGGCGCCTGAGCCTGATCAGCCAGGAACACCTGCTGCGCATGCGCACGGTCAAGGCCGCGCCCGGTACCCGCCTGGGCCAGGGGCGCAACCTGCGACGCACACTGATCCGCGAAATGATGGAAGTCTGCGCCGCCGACCCACGCCCACAGGGCCTGCGGGACGCGGCGGTGATCGGCATCCTGTACGGCTCGGGCATGCGCAAGTCGGAGTCGGTCAACCTTGACCTGGCGCAGATCAATTTTGCAGAGCGCAGCCTGCGGGTGATCGGCAAGGGCAACAAGGAGCTGGTCAAGTATGCGCCGGACTGGGCCTTTGCCAAGTTGCAGGCCTGGCTGGCGTTTCGGCGCGAGCAGCTCAAGGAAGGTGAGCAGGACGACAGCTTCCTGTTCAATCGCATCCGTCGCGGCAGCCATATCACCCGCGAACGCATCACAAAACACGCGATTTACTACATTGCCCGCCAGCGCGGCGAGCAGGTGGGCGTGAAGATCATGCCCCACGACTTCCGGCGCTCGTTCATCACGCGGGTGATCGAGGAACATGATCTGTCGATCGCACAGAAGCTCGCGCATCACACCAATATCCAGACCACCGCCAGCTATGACGTGCGTGACGACAATGAGCGGCGGCGGGCGGTGGATCGGTTTGATCTGTAGAGCGTTTTTTGTGGGCGCCGGACTTGCCCGCGCTGCAGGCGCCTCGGTCTTCCTGGGAAGCCGAGAGGCCGACAACGTCGGCAAGCCAGTTGCTACAGGATGGGTTTGCCGCCGGTGACGGCATAGCGGGAACCGGAGATGTAGCTGGCTTCATCCGAGGCTAGCAGCACATAGATCGGTGCCACTTCCACCGGCTGGCCAGGGCGGCCCAGCGGGGTTTCGCTGCCGAAGCTCTGGACGTCTTCGTCGGGCATGGTTGCCACGATCAGCGGCGTCCAGATCGGCCCAGGTGCCACGCTGTTTACCCGAATGCCCTTGCTGCCGAGCAATTGCGCCAGGCCGCCGGTGAAGTTGGCAATCGCGCCCTTGGTCGCGGCATAGGCCAGCAGGGTCGGCTTAGGCATGTCGGAATTGACCGAACTGGTGTTGATGATCGAGCTGCCGGCCTGCATATGCGGCAGTGCAGCCTTGCAGATACGAAACATCGCGGTGATGTTGATATCGAAGGTCTTCACCCATTCCTCATCCTCGATCTCTTCGAGGGTTTCATGGGTCATCTGGAACGCCGCGTTATTGACCAGCACGTCAATGCGGCCGAACTGTTCGACCGTCTTGTCGACCAGTGCCTGGCAGTTGGCTTTCTGCGCGATATCACCGGGCAGCAGCAGGCACTGGCGGCCCGCTTCTTCAACCCAGCGTGCGGTTTCCTTGGCGTCCTCATGTTCGTCCAGGTAGGCAATGGCAACATCGGCACCTTCGCGGGCAAACGCGATGGCCACCGCGCGACCGATGCCGCTGTCGGCACCGGTGATCAGGGCGATCTTGTTGGCCAGTCGGCCGGAGCCCTTGTAGCTCTTCTCGCCACAATCGGGATAAGGCTCCATTTTCTTCTGGGTGCCGGGCACGGCTTGGGCTTGAGGGGCGAAGGGTGGGCGTGGATAGTCAGTCATTTCAATCTCCATAGCGCATCAAGGGTGCTATGGGGTTAGTAGTTTTGGCGGCAGCGATAGTTGTAATGGATGCCTGGCGGGCCCGACGAATGGTCTCAACCCGTGGCAGGTAAAAACACCAGGCCCGGCAGGTCGATGGCCGGGATATGTCCGCTGAGCGCATCGCGCAGCGCCTGCACTTGCTGGGTGTGCCGAGTCTCTTTCGGCCATACCAGGTAGTAGCCATCACCGGAGGCGACGGCCTTGCCGTACGGCAAGCCGATCAACCCGTCGCGGACATCGTCGGCCACCAGGTGCAGGTCGCCGATGGACACACCGTGGCCGCGCATGGCCGCCGAGATGGCCTGGTCGAGCGTGTCGAAGACCTTGCCGCGATCCAGGTTGATCCGGGTTTCCAGCGGCAGGGCCGCCAGCCAGCGGCGCCAGTCGCGACGGTCGGGAGTGGGATGGATCAGTTCGGCGTGCGGCAGTTCGACGTCGATCTTGCCCGGTGCGCAGATGGGGATCAGCCACTCATCAAACAGCTTGTACGCCTGCACATCGGCACCGAAATGGCCGTTGCCGAGCAAAATCGCGCAGTCGTAGGGCTCGGCGTAGAAGTCCACGCTGTCGAAATCCATCCAGACACTGGCCAGTTGCACGGTCAGCTCGGCCTTGAGAAGGTCCAGCGTGTGCAGCAGCCAGCGCATGGTCAGCGTGGAGGGCGCCTTCAGGCGCAAATTGCCGGTGCCGGCACGGAACGGTGCACAGGCTTGTTCGATGATGCGAAAACCAACCTTGAGTTCCTGCGCCAGCCGCTCACCGGCCGCGGTCAGTTGCAGCCTGGGCCCGTGCCGCTCGAACAGCCGGCAGTCTAGGATGCCTTCGAGGGTCTTGATATGGCGACTGATCGCACTTTGAGTCAACGACAGCTCTTGCGCCGCGCGGGTAAACGAAGAAGAGCGTGCCGCGATTTCAAAGGCGCGCAGGGCATACAGTGGCGGGATGCGTTCGGCCATGGCGATTATTCATTGTGATAAATACTCATAGTAGGTCACAGGCTTTTGCGTTTTTCAACGCGTGCCTGATGCCTCACGCTGCCAGCCCCTGAACCCCACAAGGCGGCGTGCACCATGGACACTTCATTACTGCTGGTCTACCTGCTCAGCGTCTTCATGCTGATCGCCACCCCGGGCCCGGTGGTGGCGCTGATCATCACGACCAGCCAGCACGCCGGCACCCGACGTGCGTTGTGGACGGCCGTGGGGACCAACCTCGCGTCGCTGACCCTGGCAGTACTGGCAGTGCTGATTCTGGCGGGCAGCCTGTCGGTCAGCCCGGCACTGTTGAATGGCATCAGTGTTATCGGCTGCCTGTTTATCCTCTACCTGGGCATCCAGGGCCTGCGTAGCCCTGCAGGTCAAGCGCCTGCGGCCGGCCGTCGCGGTGGCACTGTCGGCAGCGGCTTCCTGGTGGGCATCTCCAACCCCAAGGACATCATTTTCTTCGTGGCGTTTTTCCCGCAGTTCATCCAGGTAGCCGATTCGTTCAGCCGCAGCGTGACGCTGTTGACCCTGGCGTGGGTGGTCATCGACTTCCTGGTACTGGCGTTCTACATCGCCATTGCCCGCAGGCCGTTTGCGCTGAAGTACCGCGACGGCATCAACCGGGTGGCCAGCCTGGTGTTGCTTGCGGTCGCGCTGGTCGGCATCGTGCATTTGGTTGCAGGCACGGCCAGTATTGCCTAGCCTAGGTGCCATGCCCGCAAAGTCGGGTCTTCACTGAGGCGTGTGCGGCACGCTGGACGCCAGATGCGGTGGCAGGCGTTGCAAGGTCCACAGTGTCGTGAGCAGCGCCGCGACCGCGCACAGTGCGATGCCGATCAACATCGGTGCCGGCGTGTGGTCGGCGAACACGCCGACCAGGGTCATCGACACGGCGGCGGTTACCATCTGGATGGCGCCCAGCAGTGCCGACGCCGAACCCGCCACCGCGCCGTGGTCTTCCAGCGACAACACGCCGGCCGCTGGCAACAACAGGCCGAGAAAGCCGAAGCCGATAAACAGCAGCGTCATCATCAGGGCGAGGTTGTCGCTCCACAGGGTAGTCACAGCGAGCAGGATCATCACCGCCGCGACGCTGACCACGGACCAGCGAATCAACGGCGCCAGGCCGAAGCGCGCACTGAGGCGTGCGGTGAGCTGGCTCATGGCAAAAAACGACGCAGCGTTGAGGGCAAAGCACAGGCTGAACTGGGTCGGGGTCAGGCCGAAATACTCGATGTACACGAACGGCGCGCTGCCGATAAACACAAAGAATGTCGCCAGGCCAAACCCGCAGACCACCGACAAACCGGTGAAGACCGGGTCGTGGAGGAGGGCGCCGTAACTGCCGAACGCGCTGCCCAGGGTCTTGCCCAGACGCCGCTCGGCGGGGTGGGTTTCCGGCAGTTGTACGACGGTCATCACCAGGCAGAGCACAGCCACCACAGCGAGCACGACAAACACTTCACGCCAGCTCCACAACGAAATCACCAGGCTGCCGGCCAGCGGCGCAAGGATCGGCGAGACGCTCATTACCAGCATCAGCAAGGCCATCAGGCGCGCGGCTTCGTGGCCGGTGTACAAGTCGCGCACGATGGCCCGCGGGATCACCATCCCCGCACACGCCCCGAACGCCTGCACCGCGCGAAAGCCAATCAGCACTTCAATGCTCGGGGCCAGCGCGCAACCGATGCTGCCCACGGCAAAGATCACCAGGCCGGCATAGATCGGCAGCTTGCGCCCGAACACGTCGCTGATCGGGCCGTAGAACAGTTGGCACACGCCGACGATGATGAAGAACACCGTCAGGCTCATCTGTACCGCCGCCGGCGACGCCTGCAGGCTGGCGCCGAGGGTCGGCAGGGCCGGCAGGTAGATGTCGATGGCGAAAGGTCCGACGGCGGTGATCAACCCGAGCAGGAGGGCGAGGTGAGCAATACTTCGAGACATGGAATATCCGGGGTAGGGCGTGCAAAAGAGCGTCAGCTTAAGTTTCGTACCGCTGGCACACAAGCAAGATTGACGCTGGCGAAGCGCTCGCGTTGAATGAGCCCCTTCATAAGCCTGCACTCAGGGAATTGCTGTGCTCAGAAATGTCACGGACATGGATCTGCGCCTGCTGCGCATTTTTGCCGTAGTGGTCAGGTGCGGCGGGTTCACAGCGGCCCAGGCCGAGCTGAACATGAGCCAATCGAACATCAGCACGCATATCTCCGGCCTGGAAAAACGCCTCGGTTATCGCATTTGCGAGCGTGGCAAAGGGGGCTTTCGCCTGACCGAAAAAGGCCAGCGCATTCTCAAGGCGTCCTCGGCGCTGTTTGGGGCGGTGGATGCGTTTCGTGATGAGGCCCAGGATTTGGCCGGGCGCCTGGTCGGCGATTTATACCTGGGCCTGGCGGACAACATTGCGACCTTGCCTACGGCTCGTATCGACGCGGCGATTGCGCGGTTCTACGCGCGCGAGCACGACATGCACCTGCACATCTTCGTGAACTCGCCGACGGAGCTGGAATTGGCGGTGATCGATGGGCAACTGGACATGGCCATCTCGTATTTCAGCCGGCCATTGCCGACCCTGGACTACCAGCCGCTCTACAGTGAGGCGATCGGCATTTTTTGTGGCCGCACGCATCCGCTGTTCGGCGTCGAGGCGCCGAGCGTGGACCAACTACAAGCCTGTGACTGGATCAAGCATGGCTTTCTACCCGCCGACCAAGTCCTACCGGTGGTGCCCACGCGCGCGTCGGCCACTGCATACCACATGGAAGCGGTGGCCCACGGTGTTCTCGCCGGGACACACCTGGGGTATCTGCCGGCGCATTACGCGGCGGCCTGGATCGCCAGTGGCCATATGCGTGCGCTGCACCCCGACACCCTGCATTACGCGGTGCAGCACAGCATGATCACGCATATCGGCCACCCACGCAGTGAGGCGGTGCGCGCGTTTATCGAGGATTTACGCGTCGAGCACGAGCGCTAATTCGCCATGCACTGCGTTGCGGAAGATCTGGCTGTATTCATCGGCGCTCAAGGGGCGGGCATTGGTGTCGGAGGACGAAATATCGGCCACCGCCTGCTCACCGACCCACGGCGCGGCGTCTGCCTCCAGACCGATTTCGCCGAGTGAATGGGGAATGCCCAGTTGCCTGCGTAGCTGCAGTATCCAGCGCAGGAAACCGTCGAAATCCGCTTGGGGCAGTTCCAGGTAGCGCGCCAGGCGGGCGATGTCATCACTGATCACCGCCCGATTGGCCACCATTACATAAGGCAGCAGGATCGCATTCAACAACCCATGGTGGCGGTGGTACCGCGCACCCAGCGGATGGGCGAGGGCGTGCACACCGCCGAGGCCTTTCTGGAATGCCACCGCTGCCATGGCGGACGCGACCAGCATGCCTTCGCGCGCCACCATGTCCTGGCCATCCGCGCACGCGGCGGCCAGGTGCTGCTGAATCAGGCGCACGCCCTCGACGGCGACCCCGGCCGACATCGGGTGATACAGCGGTGAGCAGAACGCTTCAATGTGGTGGGTGAGGGCGTCCATGCCTGTCGCGGCAGTGAGCGCCGGTGGCAGTCCACGGGTGAGGATCGGGTCGAGAATCACCGTGGCGGGCAACAGCTCCGGGTGGCTGATCACCTGTTTGATGTTGTGTTCGCTGAGGGTCAGCACCGCTTCCCGGCCCAGTTCCGAACCGGTGCCGGCGGTGGTTGGCAAGGCAATCAGCTTTGGCAACTCCAGGCGCGGAAAGTCCGCCAGGCTTGGGTAGCGCTCGATCACCTGGGACCATTCGAAGCGTTCGAGACCATGCCGATCGACAGCCGCGAGGCTGATGCCTTTGGCCGCGTCCATGGCACTGCCGCCGCCGAGGGCGATCAATGAATCATGGCCGCCGGCCTGGAAGGCGCTGACGCCGCGTGCGACATCCTCCAGCGTGGGGTTGCTGTGAATGTCACTGAACACGGCGAAGGGAATATCCGCCTCGATCAGGTGCGCCTTGAGCAAGGCCAGGGGTTCCAGGGCGAGCATGCCCGGGTCGGTCACCAGCATAGGTTTGCGCATTTCGAGCAAATTGCAGCGTTGCGCGAGGACCGCCAGCGCGTCGGGCCCGCAGAAGATTTCGGTGGGGTAATTCCAATAGTGAAGGGCTGACATCTGAAACTCCGTGTCCAGTTTATTGAGCGCGCAATTGCGCGGTGACGCCGCGTTGATACGGCTTGGCCCAGAACAGGTAGATCAACCCGAGCACGGCCAGTACCGAGAACACCAGGACCACCGCCCATACCTGGAACCACGGCGCGTCTGGCGGTGCCAACGCCACCCGCGGCCAGGCCACGTTGATGCTTTCGAATATCAGCCAGGCAAAAGCCGCGACGTTGACCGGCAGGCCCCAGCGCCCAAGGCTGAAGGTGCCGGGCTCGGGTTTCCAGCGGCCGCTGAGGCGAGCGAGCAGGGCGCAGGTCACCACGATCAGGAAGACAAAGAAGAACCCGCCACTGCCGAACGCGATCAAGGTGCCCACGGCGGTCGCGTTCAACCCCAGGGCCAGGCCGAAGCTGGCGAACAGCGTGCTGAAGACCATCGCGGCGAACGGAACCTTGCGTTTATCCACCCGCCGCAGCAGCGCAGACGCCGGCAGGATTTCGTCGCGTGCCATGCCAAACACGGCGCGACCGATATAGGTCTGGACCGAGACGACGCAGGCAATGAACGCCACTAATACAATCGCCACGAAGGGACGCTCAGCCCAGGCGCCGAACGCATCGACCACGGCGGGCGTGACCGGATCGATCACTTGGCCGGAGACCATGGCGGCAGTGTCGGTATAGGACAGCGTCACGGCGAATGCGGTAAGCATCACGGTCAGGCCCACCAGAATCATCGAGCGCAGGATCGCGCGGGGCGTCGAGGTGCGGGCGTCGGCGGTTTCTTCGGAGACTTGCGAGCACGCATCAAAGCCCAGAAACGCCCAGCCGCCGACCGCCATGGCGGTGAGGAAACCCGAGAAGTAGGTCCCGTCACTGGTCGACGTCGCGCTCAGGCCTTCCAGCAGTATCGAAAACGAATGGTTACGGAAAAACAGCAGCAACAGCACACCAATACCAATCGAGGCGATGGCTTCCGCAACGATTCCTGCGTTGACGAAATACTTCAGCGGGTTGATTCCGAACAGGTTCACCCCCAACCCCAGCAGTAACAGCACTGCGCCGCTGAACACCTGGGCATTCGCCGCCGGCGGTTCACCAGTGACGAACAGCCACAGCCAAAACCCGCCCAGATACGCCACGGTGGTCAAGGAAGCCAGGGCGGAGGCGAGGTACATGAACCCGGTAAACCAGGCCAGGCGTTCGCCAGCCAGGCGCTTGACCCACTGATAGCAGCCACCGGCCAACGGGTACTGCGAGGCAAGCTCGGCGTAAACCAACGCCACCAACAGCTGCAGGGCGAGGCACAACGGCACGATCCACACCCAGGAAGGGCCGGCATTCATGGCGCCCAGCGACATCACCGAATAGATACCCACCACGGGGGAGACCGTGGCGAAACCAACCGAAAACGACGACCACAGCGACAGGCCGCGATGCAGTTGCTGGTCATAACCCTGGCTGTGCAGCAGGCGCTCATCGGCGTTTTGCCGGTCAGACAAATGAGAGGACATAGGTATTCCTTGGGTCGGCAGACACATTATTTTTAGGATCGCCCTTGTGTTCAGGGCGTACCGACGACGCATCCTCCATCACGGGGAGGAGTGAGGAGAGCTTAAGAGAGGCAAACATTTGGGAAAATCCATATGTTTGTAGGCTGGCATCTGGATTTTTTGATGTTTGCGCGGTGCGGGGGATTGCAGCGAAGCTTGTGAACGTTTCGTAACTATATGATTTAACTCAACTAAATAGTCATTTAGTTGAGTTGGCTATTGGGGCAGGGCTCAGGCCTGGGAGAGGGCGGTGGTACGCCGTTCGCTGATGCGCTCGACCGTCTGCATATGCTCGGTACCCCAGGCACACAGCCCACCCAGCGCCGTGGCCAGGGAACGGCCGAACGGTGTGAGGGAGTATTCGACCTTGGGCGGAATCTCCTGGAAGTCGACGCGCGCAATGATTTCATCACGCTCCAGCTCCTTGAGTTGCTGAATCAACACCTTATCGGTCACGCCTCCAATCGCACGTTTGAGCTCGCCATAGCGGTGAACATTTTGCGCCAGGTTGAACAGGACCAAGGGCTTCCATTTGCCGCCAATCACCGCCAGCGCAGCTTCAAGCCCGCAGTTGAACGAATTGTTTGCCATGAGGGTGGTTGCTCCCAAGGGGTACTTACTTAAAGGTGCATACTATTCAAAATAATAGCGCGGATCTACAGTTGGGCTTCAACATTCCACGGAGTTCATCATGAGCAGGCTCAACGGCAAAATCGCAGTGGTTACCGGCGGCAACAGCGGCATCGGCCTGGCCAGCGCCATACGCTTTGCAGAAGAAGGCGCACAGGTCGTTATCGTGGGGCGTCGCCAAGAGGAACTGGACAAGGCGTTACAGCTGATCGGCCCTGGAGCCATCGCGATCCAAGGCGATATTTCCAACCTGGCGGACCTTGATCGCATCTATGCCCAGGTCAAAGCGACCAAGGGCCGGATCGATATCGTATTCGCCAACGCAGGGCTCGGCGATTTCCAGCCCATCGGCGCAATCACTGAAGCGTCGTTTGATCGCACGTTTGGCATCAACGTCAAAGGCACGTTGTTCACCGTGCAAAAGGCCTTGCCACTGATGAGCGCAGGCGGCTCGGTGATACTCACCGGTTCAACCACAGCCAGCATGGGCACGCCGGCGTTCAGCGTGTACAGCGCCACCAAAGCCGCACTGCGTAATTTCGCCAGGAGCTGGGCACTGGACCTCAAAGGCACCGGCATCCGCGTCAACGTACTTTCACCCGGGCCAATCTCGACACCGGGCCTGGACCTGGCGCTTTCTGGTACAGGACAGAAAGATGCGATCATCGACGCGATGGTTGCGCAGATCCCACTGGACCGCATCGGCAAACCTGAAGAAGTCGCAGCAGCGGCGTTGTTCCTGGCGTCGGATGAAAGCAGCTTCATGACAGGCAGCGAAATGTTCGTGGATGGAGGCTTTGCGCAGGTTTGATCCAGAGAGGGGTTTTGCCCGTTGAAATCTGATGGGCACTGCCCCTGATTGCGCAACGTCTTATTACGCATAATGTATATTATGTTAAATCACATATCGTGTTAGCGATGTTCATGAGCTTTCTAAGGCACTGATTCGGCGAAGTCTTTTTACGTCTACTATCTCAACGGGCAAAGCTGACACCGTACTTTTTCAACTGGTCATTTTCGTTGTCATTGACCAGTCATCGACCTGACGAGAAAACAGATCCAACACCACCGCCAAATACAACCAGCCTTCATACGCTCGCTACACGATGACGACCACAATCCTCACCGACCTCGCGCAGATCTTTTTGGATTTTGCGATAGCTATAAACGTTGCTGGTCGTCTTTGGCGCGTACAGATTGCGGCTCAGACAACCAGGCGTATTAAACCGACAGGCCCTTGTACTTGGGGATAGTCAGTGCCAGCGCGACGGCAGCCAACACAAGCGGTAAAAACGACACCCACAACACTGTGTTCCAGCCATATACCGACAGCAGCCCACCCGATGAAAAAGACCCGATCGCCATCACACCGAACACGATGAAATCATTGAGCGATTGAACGCGCGTCTTCTCTTCGGGCCGATGGCATTCCAGCACCAGTGCGGACGCGCCCAGGAAGCCGAAATTCCAACCAAGCCCCAGCAGGATCAGCGAGCCGTCAAAATGCATCACCTCGGCCCCGCCAAGTCCAACTGCAGCAGAGAGCCCCGTTAACGCCAGGCCGGCCACTGCAACGCGAACGGCACCGAACCGCGTGATGAGGTGGCCAGTGAAGAAGCTGGGTGCGTACATGGCGATGACGTGCCATTGCAGTCCCAGGTTGGCCGAGGCCTGCGAATGCCCGCAGAGGTGCATGGCCAGCGGCGCTGCCGTCATCAGGAAATTCATCAGCATGTAGGACACCGCACCGCACGTCGCGGCAGCGATGAAACGCGGCTGCCGCGCAATCAGCCCGAGTGGGCGCCCTCCTCCAAGCTCTTCAACTGTCGGCATCGGCAGCTTCACACCCAGCAGGATGAGCGCCGAGACCGCCGCAACGGCGGCTTGCGCCAAAAAGGTGGGGGCGAATGGGTACTGCGGCCAAATGTCCATCGTCCAAGTCACTAACTGCGGCCCCACTACCCCAGCGACCACGCCCCCGGCCATGACAAGCGACAGGGCCCGTGCGCGCCGTGATGGCGGGACACCGTCGGCGGCCGCGAAGCGGAACGATAACACCACGGCTGCATAGCTCCCGCCCAGGAACGTCGCCAGGCAAAACAACCAGAATGAGCCGACGAAGACCGCGAGCATCGCCAACACCCCCGTGAGCACACCCGCGCCCGCGCCTGCCAGGAACGCCGCGCGTCGCCCATACCGGCGCGCCAGGGCGCCCATCGGGAAAATACACGCCGCCATGCCTACCACGAAGATGGAAATGGGCAACGTGGCCAGCGCAGGTGCAGGCGCGAGCGTGTTGCCCACAATCGCTCCCGTGGCGTAAATCACCACCGCATTCGCTCCTGCCAACGCCTGAGCGACGGACAGTCGCCCTATGTTTTCGCGTTGCAAGCGCTCTGGTAGCAAGTAAGGCGCGCTGGCGGGGGGTGCAGTGTTGAGGTTGTGGTTCTTCATGGGTGTCGAGCGCCCATCGAAAGGTTGTCATCACGCGTCGATGGGCGCGCAGTGGCGTGTCCACGTGCGATGGTCAATACCATGCGGAATTTGACGTCGCCGGACCTCATCCGTTGGTAGGCTTCATTGGCCTGTTCGAAGGGCATCACTTCGATCCTCGGGCGTACGCCAGCCAACACGCTGAAATCCAGGGTCTTTTCGTTTTCATAGGGCGAGCCGGTGATCGAACCCAGCAGGCTGCGCTCACCCACGACCAGGTGGCCGGTCGACACCGGCAACGGGTCTTTGCTCGCACCGAGCAGCACAAGACAGCCTTGTGGCGCGAGCCCTGCCATGAGCGCCGATACGGCAACAGGGGCGCTGATTGTAGTCACGATGGCGTGAGCGCCGCCCATTTCCTTGAGCGTTGTTGCCGCGTCTTCTTCATGGGTGTCGATGTAGACATGGGCCCCCAGGTTCAATGCGTCCTCGGCGATATCACTGCCGCGCCCGACGGCAACCACGCGAAAGCCCATACGGCGCGCGTACTGCAGGGCCATATGCCCCAGGCCGCCAATACCAAAGATGGCAACCGTATCGCCTGCCTGCGCGCCGCATTTCTTCAGTGCATTGAACGTGGCGACACCAGCGCAGAGCAACGGCGCGGCTTCCTCGGCAAGGAGTTCGTCAGGAATCGACACAAGCCCTGAGACTCGTGCCAGCATCATTTCGGCATAACCACCGTCGCAAGTAGCGCCGACGAAGGGCTGGTGTTGGCACAGCTGAAAATGCCCCTGGCGGCACTGTACACATTCACCGCAAGACCCGCCCAGCCGGCCCACGCCGACACGCTGGCCGACCTTCCAGAGAGACGAAACGTGCTCGCCCAGCGCGGCGATACGGCCGACCACTTCATGGCCTGGCACGCGCGGTGGCTGCAGTGCAGGGTCTGCCCCTTCGATGTCACCCACATCGGCACCACAGATACCGCAGGCCTCAACAGCAATCAGCACTTGGCCAATACCGGGTGCTGTTGACGGACGTTCCACCAGTTCAAGAACACCCGGTCGGGTGACTTGCATGGCACGGTATGTAGCGTTCATAGCCGTCGCTCCTAAAAATGATGAATAACGGGAGATACCGGCACTGCTGATCAGTGCCGCCTTGCCTCGCGATCTCACGTCAACGCTTCGATGGACTCAACGCAGGCGCAGCGGCACGTTCAGCCAATGCCTTCACGCCCAGGCCGGCGGCCTCGACGGCACCGGCCACATAGCCCGAAAATTGCGGAGACCACTCACTGGCGATGCCTGTCAGGTACCCTTGCCAAGGTCCCGAAGTTGCGTTGGCCGAGGGCGCCCGGGCGTGCTGGGGCGCCGCATTTACATCGACTGCAGTGGCCGTGAACGGCTCTTGCGCCCAGTCCTTGATGGTCTCGGCCTTAGGCGTCGCCGCCTGGGGACCAAACATCCGGACGAGTTGCGAACGGCAATGGGTGCGCAGTACCTCGTCGGAGACCGTGCTGCGCACTTGCGCCGGCACACCCAGAAAGCCAAACAGCGCCGCGCTGCCACCGGGCATGGAGGCGTCATGGATTTCACCCAGCGGCCCACGTGCACTGCGGCCTTCCCCGGACAAACCCTGCTCCCGCCAGAACGGCGTGTCATAGAGGGCGACGTACTTGGCTTGGGGCGCCATCCACGTTCCCGTTTCACGCCACTGTTGGGCCAGGGATGCAGGCAAGGCTGGTTCGAATACGAGGGTGCTTTCAACCAGGCGAGGCGGCAGCGCCAGCAAGACATGCTCAGCCTGCCAGGCCTTGACATGGCCTGCGGCATCTTCGCTTTCGAGTTCGATATGACCGTCGTATTTGCGCAGCCGGCGCACCGTGTGGCCGGTGATGATGTTTGCTGGGGCCAGTTTCTCGCGCAAGGCTTCGATCAAGCTCCCCATGCCACCGACCAGGCGCATGGACGCGGGCGAGTTCACGTAACCACGCATGCGCACAGGGTGCTCCTCGGGCGAACGCTCCACCACCATGTCACCCTCCTCGAACTGCTCAAACCGCTCCAGGCCCAAGGCCTCCACGAGCCGGTCAAGCTCGCGTTGGTAGCCAGGCCAGAACCAGGTGGGGCCCAGGTCGAAACGGTCGATGCCGTCAGTGTTCGCGGTGGTGTGTGTGACCGCCTGGCCGGTGGCGTCGATAGACGCAATCCCACCGCCGAGGACTTCCCTCCCCTCCAGCAACACATAATCGGTAATGCCCTGGCGCTCCAGCAGGTAAGCGGCATACAGGCCGCTCAAACCAGCACCAACGATAGCGATGCGTACAGTGTGCATGCTTATTCCTCGACCGCTACATCGGCCAGATGGCCAGTTTTGAGATACACAGTGGCGCCTTGGTCTCCAGCGTGGAGGTTCGCAGACTCGCCGGCGGGCAGGCGCAGCCAGCTGCCGCGTTCGTAGGCCTCTCCATCCAGCGTCACGTTGCCCGCCAGCACCAGTAGTTCAGCGCCGTCAGGCGGTGTTTCGAAAATCGCTTCGCGCGGTGTCAGGCGTTGCAGACTGACCTGCTCTGTTTCATCGCAGAACAACGCGCAGATCTCGCGTTGACCCTTCCGACGCCACGCGGCAGGGTCACGGGTGTCAATGCGCACAGAGCGCTGCTCGCCTCCGTGCATCTGCTGAAGCTTGACGAAAATGACGGCGCCCTCGGCACTGGAGGGTTGGTGGCTGGACCCGGGGGGATTACGCAAATACCAGCCCACCGGGTAGTCCCCACTCCCGTCAGAGAAGGTCCCCGACAACACGAGAATCTCCTCTCCCCCGGGATGGAAATGGCGAGCGAAACAGGAGTCAGGGGCATACCGCACAAGGCTGGTGGCACGGGCTTTTTCAGCACCCACGCGATCCAGCATCACGCGCTCGACGCCATCCTGCGGCGAAGCCACCCATTGGCACTGCTGGGACGCCACGATGGCGCGGCGCGTGAAGTCGGCATTGATCAGCATGAGGGTTATCCAAACGGGGCAAAGACACCGGCCAACCCGTCCGTGGGTGGTCGGTGCTTATCGATAGGGCTTACTGACTGGGCAGTTGTTGATAGGCCTCGACGACGCGTGCCGAGTACGTCAACGCAGCACCCGCGTTCAGGGCAATCGCTACACCGAGGGCCTCGGTGATTTCTTCAAGCGTGGCACCGTGCTCGACCGCTTTTTTGGTATGGACGGAAATACACCCGTCGCAGCGCGTGGTCACCGCCACGGCCAATGCGATCAGTTCGTGGATCTTCGGCTCCAGATGCCCCGTCTTGACCGCCGAATTGTCGATCATCATCAGGCCCCGCATCACGTCGGGGCTTTGTTTAGCGTAGTCGCCTACGCGCTCCATCAGGGAGTCGCGGTAGCCATTCCAGTCTTGCATCATGGTCTTTCTCCAAAACAGATTGAAGCCAGGTGTCGGGTCACGCCTGGCAAAGAACTCAGTGCCTCAGCAACGCTTGCAGCAGCGCAGGTCAGTTACGACCGGCCATCACACCGCCATCGACGTCCCAGACAGCGCCAGTGACCCAGCCCGCCTTGTCCGACAGCAGGAAAGCGACCACTTCGGCGACGTCCTGAGGCGTGCCCACGCGACCAATCGGGTGGAAGCTATTGAAGCCTTGCAGCGCACTGTGCACTTCGGCCTTTGGAATGAAGCCTTCGTAGATAGGGGTCTGCACCACGGCAGGCGACACCGCGTTAACACGGATGTTCTTGCTACCTAGTTCCATCGCCAGGTGCTGGGTCAGCGAGTGCAGGCCCGCCTTGGCCATCGAGTACGCAGAAGACGGTGTGGCTGCGATCGCCTGCTTGCCCCACATCGAACCAATGTTCACGATCGCGCCGGGGCGGTTCTTGGCGACCAAGTTGGCGGCAACCTTTTGCGTGATGAAGAAGGTCGCTTTGTTGATCGACATGTACTGGGCGTAGTCAGCTTCCGAATGCTCCAGGAATGGCTTGGGGAAGAACACGCCGGCGGCGTTGACCAGCAGGGCGATATCCGAATGCTGCTCGTCCAGGGTTTTGATCAGCGAAGCTACGGCGGCGTCGTTGGACAGGTCGGCAGTCAGTGCCCACACCTGGCCCAGTTCAGCCAACTCCTTGCGGGCTGCTTCGGTTTTTTCCGGGCGGTTGCCCACGATGACTACGCTGCCGCCCTCGGCCAGTACGGTGCGCGCGGTCTGCAGGCCCATGCCGCTGGTGCCACCGACGACCAACAGCTTCTTACCTTTGAATTGATTGCTCATCTTGTAACGCTCTCCGTGCGCCCGCTTTCCGGCAGGACTTGAGTGGAAGAAAAACTATTGGTTCCAATGGTGTTCACGTGCCTATGCCCTCACCCATAAAACAGGCCAGCAGTCAGCATGGAGGTGATTTTTCTCTTCTTTCAGGCCGCAGACAAACGAGATAAAGTGTCAAACCCTGAAAGAAAAACTTTATCGCCATGAAATCACCGATCCATCTGAACGCTTTGCGTGCCTTCGAGGCCAGCGCCCGCCATCAGAGCTTTTCTGCGGCGGCGGCCGAACTCAACGTCACACCGGCGGCGGTCGGTCAGTTGGTACGCACGCTGGAAGATTGGCTGGGTAGCCCGCTGTTTGTGCGCGGCAACAGCGGCCGGGCAAGGCTTGTACCCACGGAGGCAGCCGAGCGCGCGTTGCCCGACATACGCGCAGGTTTCGACAGGCTGACCCTGGGGATGGAGCGACTGCGGGAAAGTTCGATCAACGGCGTACTGACCGTGGCGGTCAGCCCGGCCTTTGCCGCCAAGTGGCTGTTGCCTCGCATCGACCGCTTCCAGGCGGTGTGCCCCGAAACAGACGTGCGCCTGGATACCAACCTTAAACCGGTGGACTTCGTTGCACAGCGGATCGATATCGGCGTGCGTTATGGCACGGGGCGGTGGCCGGGGCTGACCGCCGAAAAACTGATGGATGAAGAGGTCTATCCGGTGTGCTCGCCGCAACTGTTGCGCGAGCACTCGCGTTTGCAGAAGCCCAATGACCTGACACAGGAGACGTTGATTCACGACCTGTCGATGGATAGCCATACCGGTTTTCCGACCTGGGAAACCTGGATGCAGAAAGCCGGGGCGAAGGACGCACTCTCTCTGCGGGGCATGCAAATCAACAATTCTGCCGCCGTGTTGCAAGCTGCGGTTGAGGGGCACGGCATCGCGCTGGCCCGCAGCGTCATGGCCCACGATGACCTGGCAAGCGGACGCCTGGTGCGGTTGTTCCCCGACATCAGCTTTGCATCGGAGTTGGCCTACTACATCGTTTATCGGCCTGAGTGCGCAAGCTTGCCCAGGCTGACGACTTTTCGGGACTGGTTGTTGGCGCAAGCGCAGCAGACGGAAAATCGCTGACTTTGAAGATGATTTACGGTACCCGCACGTGCCCCCTACACCACGTTTTCGCTTTCTTCTCGTGAGCCGCGAAAAGTAATATTTCGCCAAGAGAATTTGTTCGAAAGTTTGGGCTACCCGATAAGTCTCCAGAGATGCCTGAATGGCTCATATCGTGGTCAGGTGCCTGTGACGCCATGAGTTATCAACTCAGGGAAGAAGAAGGCATCTGGAATCAATAGCAGGGATAAGCTGAGCAATTAAACGGCTTATAGCTATCTTAAAAAGAAGGTCTTCTGATCGAAGACCTTAAACGCAGTGCTAAATCGCGCAGCGGAAAGCGGTCAGACCCATTTAGCGCCGATCACCTTCTCGATAGAAAAGGTCAGAATCTCAATCAGCTTGTCGACGTCAGCATTGGTGTAATTCAGAGAGGGAGCAAAACCGAGTATGTCGTCGGCAAAAGCACGGAATACAAGCCCCTCGCTAAACGCATGGGCCAAGATTTTCTGACCTATTTTCAAGCTCGGGTCAGGCTTGGCTCGTGTGTGCTTGTCTGTAACAAGTTCAACGCCCGCCAGCATACCCTGCCCCCGCACCTGTCCTACTACGGCCAGCGCCTCAAGGCTACGCAGCCTTTCCTGGAAATACTCACCAACAGCTTTGCCATTTTCCAAGAGACCGGTTTCGTACAGATCCAGCGTGGCGTTGGCAATTGCCGCGCTGACAGGATGTCCGGCGTAGGTTTGGCCATGACCAAACGGAGTACCATCAGCGCCGGCCTCCGCGATTGCGGCATAGATGCTGTCGGAGATGATGGTTGCGCCCATGGGCGCATACCCTGAAGTCAGGCCTTTGGCGAGTGTCAAGATATCTGGACTAACACCTTCGTGCTCGCAGGCGAACATGGGGCCAGTACGACCAAATCCAGTAATCACCTCATCAACGATCAGCAGGATGCCGAGCCTGTCACAGGTCTCGCGCATTGCTTTCAGATAACCAGCAGGAGGAACAATTACCCCACCAGAGCCAATGATGGGCTCGCAGATGAACGCGGCCACTTTTTCCTTGCCAATTTCTCGCACTTTACTTTCAAGTGCCGCAACGGTCGCTTGCAGTACCGATACCTCATCTGGGCCGGCACTATGACGGTAAGTGTAAGGCGCTTCAATGTGGTGCTGGGTAGGCGCAGGTACATCAAAATAGCGATGGAACACGGGCAGTGCGGTAAGTCCGCTGCCCAAAGCTGAGGAGCCGTGATAGCCACGCTGCACTGCAATGAAGTGCTTTTTTTCAGGCTGTCCGATCGCGTTGAAGTAGTAGCGTACCGTTCGGATCGCTGTGTCTACCGCATCAGATCCGCCCTGCCCGAAAATGACGTGGTTCAAACCAGAAGGCGCCAGGTTGGCTAAACGATGGGCTAGCTCAATCGCAGGCTCGCTACCGAAGCCGAAGTAACCGGTCGCGTAAGGCAGGACTTCAAGCTGCTTCCTTGCGGCCTCGATGATCGTCGGCTGTCCGTAACCGGCGTTCACACACCAGAGGCCCGAGAAGGCGTCTTGGACTCGATGACCATTCACATCCACCAGGTGAATCCCATCCGCACTTTTCCAGGCACATACGCCCTTTGCCTGGTGATCCATCAGGGCGGTCACAGGGTGAACCCAGTGTTGATCTTTTTTCTGAAGGTTGTTCATACGATCTCTCAATAAACACACATAGCGGATTCTCTCTGCCTCAAACAGGTTTGAGTAAAGAGCTCACTCATCAAAGGTCGGGAGTCAATCCAGGCCGCCTTGGCAGACATATTTGATGTGCATGTATTCTTCCAGGCCATGTACGGAGCCTTCTCGGCCATAGCCCGAATCCTTCACTCCCCCAAACGGAGCGGCTTCGGCGGCTATAGCACCTTCGTTCACGCCAACAATGCCGCACTCCAGCGCATCAGTAACCCGGTGCACACGGCGCATGTCGTTGGTATAGAAATAAGATGCCAATCCGAATGGCGAGTCATTGGCCATCTTGATGACCTCTTCCTCGGTTTCAAACCGAGTGATGGGTGCAACCGGCCCGAAGGTTTCTTCATGGAAGCATTTAGAGGAAGGATCTACGTCCGCCAGGACGGTTGGCGCGTAGTAAGTGGACTCGGCACGCTGTTCGGTAAAAAGACGCTTGCCACCCGTGAGGACTCGAGCACCACGCGCGACTGCATCATTGACGTGCTCCTCGATCTTGGCGATCGCTTTGGCGTTGATCATAGGGCCAATCTGCGACGTCGAATCGCTGGCAGGGCCAACGACCAGGGCCGACACGCGGGCGCTGAGTTTCTCCAGGAAATTGCCGTAGATTTTCGACTGAACGTACACACGGTTTGGACACACGCAGGTCTGGCCGCCGTTACGGAATTTAGCCACCATCAGACCTTCTACTGCGGCATCGACGTCGGCGTCCTCAAACACGATGAACGGTGCATTACCGCCCAGTTCCAGCGCCAATTTCTTCAGGGTACGCGATGATTCGTGGGCCAGGTGCTTACCGACCGGCGTCGATCCTGTGAAGGTGATTTTGCGAACACGGGGATCATCCAACCAGACATCCGCTACCGTCTTTGAGGCGGAAGTGTTGACGATGTTCAAGACGCCAGCCGGGACGCCCGCCTCCTCCGCAAGCTTCACCAATGCCAAAGCAGTCAGAGGTGTTTCCGCCGCTGGCTTACAGACAACAGTACAACCTGCGGCCAGAGCCGGAGCGATTTTCCGAGCGATCATCGCTGCCGGGAAGTTCCAAGGCGTGATGGCCGCTACAACGCCTACCGGCTCCCTGTAAGCAGCCATTTTACGTCCGCGTACGGCTTGAGGAATGATGTCACCGTTCGCCCGGGTGGCTTCCTCAGCAAACCACTCTACATAACTTGCGGCGTAGGCGATTTCGCCAACGGCTTCAGCAAGGGGCTTACCTTGCTCAGTAGAAATGATCTTACCCAAGTCTTCAGCGTTAGCCATGATCAAGTCATTCCAGCGCTTCAAGATCACAGCTCGCTGCTTGGCGGGTGTCGAGCGCCAAGCTTCAAACGCTTGCACTGCAGCGTCAACTGCAGCCTTTGCATCCTTTTCGTCGCTATCGGCAACGAGGGTTACGCGCTCTCCCGAAGCTGGGTTGTTGACTGGGAGGGTTGCGCCAGTGACTGCGTCCTGCCACACACCCGCGATAAAGTTCTTGGTGAGTATCAACTCTTCGCGCTGCAGCTTAAAACTCATAAAACCTCCAACGAGATTCGTAAAAAATGAAAAGAAAATACCTTCGTGACTACACCACGAAGGAACAGGTATTCATGTACCGTCGATGACTAAGCACTTAGAGCCATGGTTCAATCCACTACGCCTGCAGGCCGTCTTTGGGAGGCGTAACTTCAACCATTCATCTTGGGTAAATCCTAAGCAACGAACTCAGTGTCAGCTACCGATCCCGAGCAGGATAAACAGGGGTGTTTTTAGTATTTAAAGTATTAATCATTTAAGCCTTGAAGTGCCCCCTGGTGGTTTCGAGAACGGGGGAGATACTTCAATATGAATATGAGGGCATGGGCAAGCTACCAACACGTTGTCATCTTTCTCGGTAACAGGCCCTGCCAAACAAAAATCCCGAATGGCCACTAGCATGCTGATGAATAGGCTTTTATTATTATTCATTTAATACCCCGTGCAAGATTAGTCATTCAGAGGTTGATTTTTACGATTAGTCAAATGAGCACTGAAAGGTTAAGTGCTGTTATGAGGGGGCGGGATCCATTGCCACCCTTCTTTCGCAAAGGGTGGCTTTCTTCTGATAAACACAACATTCAGCGCGGTCTGCTGAGTGTGAGTCTATGGTCAGAGTCTTACGTTATGTTCCTGGCGCTTCAAGCGATTACAACGTCGCTGATGCACGATCCCAATCAGCACCAAAGCGAGACCTGCACTGCCTGTCGACACTACCAGGACCTGGTACTCAGCCATGAACGACATCACCGCCAAACACGCCACGATGAAGATAATCACCGCCCAGGTCAGCCAAGGAAACAGCCACATTTTCAGCGGGATTTCACTGCCCTGCAGCTCCAGCTTGCGGCGCATTTTCAGCTGAGAGCACGCGATAACCAGATACACCAGAAGCGCGATAGTACCGGTCATGTTCATCAGCGTATCGAGCACATCCTTGGGTCTCAGCGCCTCGCTGAAATTGATCAGCGCCAGAATCACAGCCACCAGACAGGATCCGACGATGGCATAGAGCGGAACACCCGTTCCTTGTTTTGTAAACTTGAAGAATGACGGGGCGTCGCCGCGACTGGCCAACGAATAGAGCATGCGTGAAGCTGTGTAGTGCGCGGAAATCAAGCAGCTGCTCACCGACGTCAGCACCACGAAATTCATCAGCACTTCTGCCCCAGGCACCCCAAGCAGCTCCAGCGTGCGTCGGTAGGCCCCATAGCCTGGCACACCGAGCATGGGGTCATTCCATGGCACCAAGCACACAATCAGGAAAATCGAGCCCACGTAAAACAACCCTACGCGCCAAACGACCGACTTGGTCGTCTTGATGATCTGCTGGGACGGGTTCGCAGACTCAGAAGCGGCAATAGTCGCGATCTCTGCCCCCAGGAACGCAAACATCACTCCCAGCATGGCGCCGACGACAGGGTCTATGCCGTTCGGCATGAAACCGTGCGCCGTCAAGTTGGTGATGCCCCTCACCTCCCCCAGCATCCAGATATTAGCTACCGCGAGGCCACACACTATCAAGAAGCAGAAAATCGCCACGACCTTGATCAGTGCAAACCAGAACTCAAATTCGCCGTAGTTTTTCACGTTGAAGAAGTTGATGCTGATCAGTACCAGCGTGGTTGCCAGAACGAAGACATTGATACTGATCGATGGAAACCAGCCGTTAAGGATCTTGCCTGCAACGTAGGCCTCCCAAGCCATGAGGCTTACCCAGTAGCCCCAATAAAGCCAGCCAATGGTAAAACCGGCCCACCGGCCAATCGCCCGATCGGCGTAAGTTGAGAAAGACCCCGTATCAGGAGAGGACGTCGCCATCTCACCCAGCATTCTCATGATAAGCATCATCAGAATACCGCCGACCAGAAATGCCAAGACGGCAGCGGGACCTGCAGTATGGATGATACTTGCCGACCCTACGAACAAAGAGCCACCAATGACCCCCGCGATAGACATCATGGTGAGATGCCTGGACTTGAGCCCCGTCTTGAGTTGACTATCTTGGATCTTCGGGTTTTCGATACTTATATTTGTTTCAATCATCGAGTCACCTCTATTTTTACCAACGACATTTCTGCCAAGCATCTGCGGCGCTGCGCACTTGGATGTTCTACTTCGATAGTTCAGGCATATAAAAAAGCCCCCAGCGTGACGGGGGCAAGGTTAAATCGGCGACTATGAATAGAATGACCTGTTCTATTTCTTCACCTTATTGACGCACGCGCACAATCAATAGCGATGACTAAGTTGCTCTTCTCGACATTATCATCGAGCAAACAACTAATCCCGCGCCTACCCAGATGTACCACTGCATGCCGACCTGCAGGTAGATGGCCAGGAATGCGGTGGACAGCACAGGTGTGGCATAACTGAGGACGGCTACCTGCTCATGATTGGCCTTTTTCATGGCATAGTCCCAGAGGTAAAAGGCTCCACCCATAGGCCCCAACCCCATGTAGACAATCGCCCAGGTCTCACTAGGGGTGAGCGACGGCCACTGCGCGCCTGCGCGATAAACCAACAGGCACGCAGCGCCCGACACAAGACAAAACAGCCCAACCGATGCACTGCGAACACCCGTATATTGCTTGGCAAGTAGCGAGTAAGCTGCCCACAGGATGGCCGAAACAAATGCCAGGCCATAGCCAAGCCAGTTACCCTCACCCAGAGAGTGATCCGGATTACAGCTGATCACTGCGCCAACAAAACCCACGAGTCCGGCCAAAATCGATCTCGTGGTGAGTCGCCCGCTCGACACAAAGAGTGGAGCCATCACCACGATCAGCACAGGCCAAAGGTAGTGCAGCAGACTGACGCCGATCGGATCAGCCAGTTGGAGCGCGTAAAAATAAATGACGTGGTAGGCCAACATGCAGAATGTGCCCAGCACAAAGAGCCTGCGCGGCATAGCCCAGAGCCTGAACCACGGAAGCCCGATGAGCCCACCAATAAACAGCGCAGCACCCGTAATAAACATGGGAGACACGTTCTGGCAGTAGGTAACACTCACTGCCAAGGTGCTCCAGATGATCACTGAGACTACCGCTGGGATAATCCCGAACTGAGATCTTGAGACAGTTGAATCATACGAACTCATGGCAGTCTCGCTGTTAGTTCAAGTTCAGCGGAAAATACCGGCGACCCACAACAGTCGCCGGCATCGGTATCAACCCTTAAGCGCTTGCTTATGGGCCTCAGCCATCTCGCCCATGCTGTTGAAGCGGAAATCGATGTTGGGCATACGCGACGGAACGTGGGTCGCACCGTAGCCTTCTTTACCGTGACGGCGGTAGATCCAGGCCGAAGCCAGACCTGCGTCGTTGGCGGGGATATGGTCGTGGTAAAGGCTTTCTGCAGTGTGCAGGATATCGCCTTTCTCGATGCCAGCTTGAGCCAGAGCATCGATCATGAAGGTAAAGTTGTTTGGGTTTGGTTTGTACGAACCCACATCCTGAGCGGTGATAATGTGGTCGAACTCGACACCCAGCTTCGCATTGCTCAGTTTGAACTCATTGCGGTCGATGTTGGACAGGATGACCAGCTTGTAATGGTTCTTCAGATACTGCAAAGCTTCCACCGTATCTGGGAATGCAGGCCAATTCTTCACAGAGGTGCCGAACTCTTCACGCTCAGCAGCCTCAGGTTGCAGGCTCCATTCTTTGGCGATGCGGTCATACACAGCGCGCAGAATGTCCTGGTAAAGCGCACCAGGGGTCTCGGTTTGCTGAGGCGACTCGTTGCGACCAAACACTTCCAGCAGCTCGTCAGAGGTGAAAGACTTGCCAGTGCGCTTGGCCAGTGGTTGGAGGGCGTTGACGATACCGGTTTCCCAGTCGATCAGGGTGCCGTAGCAGTCGAAGGTCAACGCTTTGAAGTCGGTCAGTTGCATCTTGATATCCTACTTTAGGTTTACTTGTTTTGAATCAGCCGCGGTATCGCAGCACAGCGGCTAGAGGGTTAAAAAATCTTACTACCGAGTGGAACAGGCCGCTCTGTGGTCAGGTAAACAACCTCACCCGGCTCACGATCGACACCCAACATCAATACTTCGGAGGTAAAGCCCGCAATCTTCCTGGCGCCCAGATTGACGGCGCACACCACCTGCTTACCGACAAGCTCCTCAGGGCTGTAGAGCTTGGTGTACTGCGCGCTGGTGGTTTTCTCGCCCAACTCACCAAAATTGATCCAGAACTTATAAGCTGGCTTGTTTGCTTTTTCATTGAGCTCTACTCGCACGACCTCGCCGATACGAATGTCAACCTCATTGAACGCTTCAAACGGGGACATAACCACTCCAGTATTATTGCGGTGTAAATCGATAAAACCTCAGCCTTATGCTTCGGCGACAACCAGCGCACGCTCAAACATGCCCAAGGCTTCAGCCACATCCTGCTCGGAAATGACCAGTGGGCAGATGAAGCGGACAACATTGCGGTACACGCCGCATTTGATCACCAGCAACCCCTCTTCACGGGCAGCATCGATGATCCGTTGCGCCAGAGCCGCATCTGGCTCTTTTGACTCACGATCAGAAACGAACTCAACGGCTGCCATTGCACCGATCGCACGCACGTGACCGATGCCTTTGAAGCGGCCTTCCAGGGCTTTGAAACCTTCCAGAAGCTGGGCGCCGATCGCGCGGCTACGCTCCGTCAGGTTTTCCGACTCGAAGATCTTGATGACTTCCAAGGCTGCAGCGCAACCGAGCGGGTTGCCACCATACGTACCGCCCAAGCCACCTGGTTGTGGGGCATCCATGATTGCGGCACGACCTACGACACCAGAGATCGGCAGACCGCCGGCCATGCTCTTGGCAACGGTTACCAAGTCAGGCTGGATGCCGGAGTGCTCGAAGCCGAACATCTTGCCGGTACGGCCGAAGCCGGTCTGAATTTCGTCGCAGATCAGGACGATGCCCAGCTCTTGGGTTTTCTTGCGCAGAGCACGCATGAACTCGACCGGCGCGGCGATGAAGCCACCATCACCCTGGACGGGCTCAATGATGATTGCAGCGACGCGATCAGCAGCGATTTGAGTGTCAAATACCTCCTGCAGAGCGGCCAGTGCTTTCTCGGTGGTCACCCCACGGTACTCGTTCGGATACGGCGTATGGTAGATATCCGGAGCGTACGGGCCGAAATTCTGGCGGTAAGGCTGGCTCATACCAGTGAGGGTCATACCCATCAAGGTACGACCGTGGAAACCGCCACGGAATGCGATCACACCTGGACGATTGGTATGGCCACGCGCGATCTTGATGGCGTTCTCAACAGCTTCAGCACCGGTAGTCAGGAACACTGACTTGTAGTGCTCCTCGCCACCCACCAGGTTGTTCAGCTTTGCGGCGAGGTCGGTGTATTGGTTGTAAGCCGCGACCTGGAAGCAGATGTGCGAGAAGGTATCCAGCTGCTTACGTACCGCTTCGACGACGCGTGGGTGGTTGTGACCGACGTTCAGCACGCCGATACCACCTACGAAGTCCAAGTATTTCTTGCCGTGGTCATCCCAGAGGTAAGCACCTGCAGCGCGGCTCACGTTGATCGGGTGAGCAACCGCAACACCATTGGATACATGTTGTGCGCGAGGCGATACGGACAGTTTTTGTTGAGAAGACATGGTATTCACCTTTGTGTGTCAGTGTGGCAATCGTAACGACACCCTCACACTCAAAATACGTGCGAGAACTAGGAAGACTGATTGATTTTTTCGTACTAAAAGTAGATGCAGAAAAGATGGGGCTCAGGGCAGGAAAGCGAGACGGCAATAAGCCGAGCCCAACTATTCCGCTGGCAACTGGTCGGCCAAGAACAAGGGCGCGCGCGACCCCGCCCCCTCCACCCCTCTTGAATAACCTGGACCTGAAGGAGGTCAGCGGCGGTTATTGCTGACGAGACCCTGAGACCAATCCGCCGCGTTGCTACGGCGCTTGGTGTAAACACCAGTGGCAACGATCACGAGTGCCAGCACCGCCGTCGACGCCACCTCATAAGTGTGTTTAGGGAGCGTCAGCATCAGGCACAGCGCGGCCGTAATGAAAATGATCACAAGCCAGGTCAGCCAAGGGTAAAGCCACATCTTGAAGCCCAACTCCTGGCCGTCAGCGACCAACTGCTTGCGCATGCGCAACTGCGAAACCGCGATAACCAGGTAGACCAGCAATGCAACTGCCCCCGAGGTTGCCAGGAGGAATGCAAATACTGTCTCAGGGGCAAAGTAGTTAATGGCAGTCGTAACGAAGCCAATAGCCGTACTGGCCAAGACCGCCCTGCGCGGGACATTTGAGGCAGTCGTCGCCTTGAGCGCTTGTGGCGCATCACCGCGCTTGGCCAGGGAGAACATCATCCTGGAAGCGGTGTAGATGGCCGAATTGAGACAGCTCGCTACAGCGACGAGAACCACGATATCGACGATCAGCTTGGCGTAGGGAATTTGCAGCAGCTCCAGCGCACGCTGGTACGACCCAACCACGGAAAGCTGGGCGTCGTTCCATGGCACGATGGAAACCACCATAAAGATCGAAACAATGTAGAAAATACCGATCCGCCAAATAACAGAGTTTGTAGCCCGGGCGATCTGCTGAGACGGGTTTTTCGATTCTGCTGCAGCGATCGTGACGATCTCGGTACCCATGAAGCTGAACATGGTCGTCAGCAAGGCACCCAGCACCGGCCCATAGCCATTCGGGGCGAAACCGCCATTTGCGTGCATGGTAGCGACGAAGCCTTCGACCTCCCGACCGGGCAGCCCTCCCACGAGAGCGACTGCAACCAAGATGATGAATGCCATGATTGCGACCACTTTCGACAACGCAAACCAGAACTCAAACTCGCCGTACTTAGCGACGCTGAAGAGATTTGAAATGGTCAGAAGCGCCGTGATCGCCAGCGCGAACAACCAGGTATCAATAACCGGGAACCATGTGTTCAAAATGGCAGCTGCTGCAATGGCCTCCAAGGGGATAACGAGAACCCAGAACCACCAATACAGCCAACCGATTGAAAATCCGGCCCATTGACCGATGGCCCTGTTCGCATAGGTGGAGAATGATCCGGTATCGGGAGAGGCTACTGCCATTTCGCCGAGCATTCGCATCACCAGCACAACAAGCGTACCGGCTGCGATATAAGAAAGAAGCACCGCCGGGCCAGCAGCAGCAATTGCATGACCCGAGCCAACAAACAAACCCGCCCCGATGACACCCGCAATCGAGAGCATCGTGACGTGGCGCTGTTTTAAACCAGTGGAAAGGTTTGATCCTTCAGCAGTAGCTGAATGGACTGAATGAGAGGGTTGGGACATCTTGAAAAGCCTCGAGTTATTATTAGGCAGGCGTACATATCTGGATCTAACTACTCGGTTCGCACGACCGGCAGGCCCTTTCCCTGGGACTTACAGGGAATCATTGAACAGGAGGGGGACGAAAGAGACTACCTACTCGACAAACGAATTCGCGATCGTTTTTTGGGTCGGCTGATAGCACACAGCCGTAATAGAGAAGAAAAAGATAAGTAATATTAAACAGCTACTTTTTGCCCGATCCCTTTCTTGTGATTATCCAGTAAAGTCAGCAGGAACGAATCCAACAATGTAGTACAGGCTCCACGACCACCGGCACTCAGTCCCACGATAGGAACAACCCCCCTATCGGTCAACTCACACAAGACGCCTGCCAACTGCTGGCCTCTGAGCGCGTTGTGAAAAACTACGGCGTCTATTAGAACTTGAGCCGCCACCTCACCACCGTTGTCAAAACACTTCTCCCACTCAGCCATGAGCCTGGTCTGAGATACAACCATCGCAGCATAGCCCGCACGGTAGGCTTGACCACCTGAGCATCCAGCCCCGGCAGACGGAGGTTCACCCACGGCGACGACAACGCGGTTGCCAGCAGCCTTTAAATCAATAGCCGTTCTGGCCAGCGCAACTAACTCAGACTGCACTACCCCGCCGTCGAGATCAAAGAGAGTATTTTCAGACTGCGATACCAAACGCAGCCCGCATGAAGTTTTCGTCACACGCCTAGACACATAGCCTCCCACGCTTTGGGACAGGCAATTAATAGCCGCGCCCCAACACGCAATATTTTCTAAGAGTTCTCGTCAGCGGCCAAAAGATACATTTGAGCGGCTACTTGAAGCTTGAATTTGTCATCAGGGTTATCGAGCGAAATATCCAACATCATCTCAATACGCTCTACCCTGTAGCGCAACGTACTAATATGGATATCCAGTGCCTTGGAGGTATTCAATAACTGGAAGCCTTCCTTGGCCAAGGTGAGAGCCGTTTCGATGAGCGTGTTGCCACGCTTGGGATTGCCCAGCGGTTCAATCATTTTCTCTACCAGCAAGCGTCGAGCATCCGCATCGCCCATCAGCGCCCTGGGAAATAGAACCTCATCAAAATCATGCAACTTACCTGGCTTGAGCAAAGGCAGAAGCGCAGATACATCCTCTGCGCCATGAGCCATACCGGTCACTCCTTGATGAGTCCGACTGACCGCCATTGCACAGCCCTCGGTGCGCACAGCCCGCCATACCGCGTCCGGCGCAATTTCCGACGGCAACAAGAAGCTCACCTGGTTCAGAGACACGGACATGAGCGGCGCCACACCCAGGCTCTGCATTGCTTGCGAGATTCGATCCGCAGTTCTTGAACGCCGAGTGAAACCCTCGATAGAAAGCGGAATCGGCTCATTTAAGAGCACCAGGCAAACCCTGTAGTTTCTATTTTCACTCCAACCCGAAGCTTGAGCTCGCTCGATAGCGCTAGGCGTGGCCGAAAATTTTCCCTCCAACAAACCCGCTACAAATGCGTAACCCAAGCGAGTTTCTTGATCAGACAGCTCTCGCTGATAGGTCAGGTGGAGAGCTGCAATAACCGCAGCATGCTCCAAGGCTCGGGAGTCTAGTTCTTCGAACTCGCGCTCATCACTTCCCAGCCATACGATTCCAATGACCTCGTTCCTTAAACGGATGGCTCCACCCAACCTGGGCTTGGCCACCCACTCCGAAACCACTTTAGGGACATTGGACTCGAAAAAAGCAGTGAGAGGCTCCAGCTCGGTGAGTTTTTTAACCAGCAGTCGTTCGCAGGCTTCATCTGCGCTGGGGTCGGACGCCCCCAATATCGTCCCGTCCACGGAAACGACGGTAGCTGATTTGTCGAGTGCCGCTTTCAAAGCCTTAGCCAGCCCCTCCAGGTTTTTCCCCTCCAGCGCAGCTTCCGTCAATGTGCGATGGATGTGGTCAGAGCGGCGAATCGTCTCGGCCTGGATATTGATGATCCGTGCCAACACATCGTGCATGATGTCGCTGAACGGAATTTCCCAAGGCAATTCAAGCAGAGGCAGATTGCAGAGGTTGGCTTCTTCGATTGCCGCTTCAGTGAAGTGCTCCCGAAAATGCGGGACTGCCAAAACGACTCCTGCCAAGCCGATCTCACTGAGGCGACGCACCATGCTTCGGCTTTCATCGTCATCCACCGGCCAGTTGTAACCGGTGGTCAACAGAAGCTCGCCTGGTTTCAACCAATTGGTGATCTCAGGGTGATCGACGATATGAACCCACGTTATTTCGCGATCCATGGCATTTGCCCCTGCAACAACAGAGGCTTCGCGCAACACAGTGTTTTCAATCGCAGTATCGAGCTTCATGACCAACCTACTCCACTCCATAAGTACCTACACGCTGGCATCCACTGACTGCCGGGACACAGGCCCCAGCAGCCGAATGCATGAGAATGCCGTGCCTGGCGCGACTAGCCCAGAATTTTCGCGAGATACTCAGCCAAGTGCATGGCCTCTCGACCACTCACGTTTCGGATCTGACCCCGGCAGCTGAATCCATCGGCGACCACCGGAGTTTCCTGTGGGATTTTGTCGATATGGGGCTTGAATTCTTTTTCACCGATGATCTTGGCTATCGGAGCCGTTTTGCTGTGGTAGGCGTAGGCTCCAGCAACACCACAGCAACCGGAATTGATCACCTGGCCTTTACCACCGAGCTTCTCCAGGACGCCTTGCTCGCCTTCCATGCCGCCACAAGACTTCTGATGGCAATGACCATGAATGCGGACATCTTCATCAATCAGGGGCAATTGCAAGCCACGACTCTTGATGAACTCACTAAGGGTCATGATCGACTCCTCGAGTTGCTTGGCACGCGGGTCTGCTGGGAACAAACTGGGCATTTCGTCTCGGAATACCGAAAGACAGCTTGGTTCCAGAACAATGACAGGCATGCGCTCCTCCAACACCGGCTCCAACTGAGTGAGGATCTGCTCCAGATTAGCCTTCGCCTGATCAATCATCCCTACGTCGTAGTAAGGCCGGCCACAGCACACATGACGCTTCATCAGCTTCACATTGAAGCCGAGCGTTTCCAGGACAGTCACACCCGCCTCCAACACCTTGGGCGTGAACCCATTGTTGAAGCTATCTACCCACAACAGCACTTCAGTGCCTGTGCGCTGGCCCTGGTTTTTCAGGATACGCTTGGCTGTGACACCACTGCGAAAGCTCTTCGCCGCGATCTTGGGAAATTTGGCGTGGCGCGCCAGGCCGAAATATGAACCTGCTGTGCGCATCAGCGGGTTACCCATCGCGTAATTGAGTACAGGTGAAAACTTGGTGGCATGGGGCAGCCATTCACCAATTCGGCCAATCATCGCATCCATGACCGGGCGACGCTTCTCGCTGTAGTAACGATTGAGGAATTCGGTTTTATATCGCGCGATGTTCACATTGGTAGGGCAGTCGGTCTTGCAGCCTTTACAGCTCAAGCACAAATCAAGCGAGTCTTTGACCTCTTCGTTCTGCCAGCCATCCTCAATCACCTCGCCCTTGAGTAACTCGAAGAACAGGCGCGCACGACCCCGCGTGGAGTATTTTTCGTCGCGTGTAGCCCTGAAACTCGGGCACATGGTTCCACCTTCCAGGGAGCGGCACTTACCCATTCCAATGCAGCGCTCGGATTCGCGAGCCAGGCCTTTGTCGCCGAGACGAGGGTCATATGTGAACTGGCTGGGGATTTCTCGACGCTTGTAATCTGGGCCCAAGCGAAGGTTGGCATCGACAGGCATTGCATGGATCAGCTTGCCTGGGTTCATTTTGTTGAGCGGATCCCAGATAGCCTTGAACTCGGCAAAGGCATTCATTATCTCGGCGGAGTACATGATGCGCAGGTACTCACCCTTTGCCTGGCCGTCGCCGTGCTCGCCGGACAAAGAGCCGCCGTAACGGACAACCAAGTGTGCAGCCTCGTCGAGGAACGCCCGCCAGTTGTCCAGGCCATCTTGAGACTTCAAATCGAAGGTGATCCGAGAGTGGATGCAACCATCGCCGAAGTGGCCATAGAGATTCGTTTTGTAGCCATAGTTGCTGACTAGGCTCTTGAACTCGCGCAGGTACTTCCCCAGGTGCTCTGGCTCGACCGCCGCATCTTCCCAACCCACGACAGGATCAGGTTCGTTGGGGTCCAAGCCCAGGGAAGTGGCCGAAGCCCCGGTCTCACGAATTGTCCAAATCCGGTTCATCAAGCCGGCATCCGTAACCAGCCGGACGCTTGGACGCCCTGGCAGCTCTGGCGCTATATCGACGGCTTTCTGAGCGAAAGCGATCGCATCTTCGGTTGAGAGCGCGCCGAACTCAATCATCAACCAGGCATTGCCGGCAGGCAGCTCCGCAATGTCAGCGAGCTTCATACCGCGCTCTTTGAGTCCCTCGATAATGCCGTCGTCCAGCCCCTCCATGGCGATAGGGTTGAGCGGTAGCAACTGAGGGACCGAATCGGCGGCGTAGTAGATCTCCTCGTAACCCAATACCAAAAGGACACGATGAGTTGGATTCTTCACCAGGAGGGTCTCGGCCTGGAGCACTGTCACGCAGGTACCCTCCACACCTACCAGTGCTCGAGCAATGTTGAAGCCATTCTCCGGCAACAACTGATCCAGGTTATAACCCGAGACTCGACGCTTCAGCTTGGGGAAGCCTTGACGAATTCGCTCCTCGTTCTTATCTACCAACGCTTTCAAGGAACGAACGATTTCGGCGCGACGGCCACCGGCGTTGATATGCTCCTGATACGTGGCCTCATCGGTCGGCCCGACCCAAAAACGCTCACCGTCGTAGGTGAGAATTTCCAGCCGCTCCACGTTCTCTACCGTCTTGCCGGCCATTACCGAGTGAGCGCCGCAGGAGTTGTTCCCAATCATGCCGCCAAGGGTGCAACGGCTATGAGTCGCGGGATCAGGGCCGAAGGTCAAGCCCACCTTTGCAGCTTCGCCTTTGAGCTGATCGCAAATAACACCTGGCTCAACCCTGGCCAGGCGTCGGCCCGGATCGATCTCGTGAATTGCATTGAGATATTTAGACGCATCAATGACCACCGCAGCGTTGACCGCTTGGCCACACATCGAAGTACCAGCACCACGAGGAAGAATCGGAATCCCGGAATCCCTGCACACTCGCACCGTGGCGATGATGTCGTCGATGCTTCTAGGGATCACAATACCGATTGGCAGTTGACGGTAGTTCGATGCCTCAGAGGCGTAGATCGCACGAGTCGCTGCGTCGAACCTCACCTCCGCCGAGGTCTCAGCCTCCAGTTTGGAGCGCAGACTCATGAGGACATTGAGGTCGAACGGGATAGGATTATTTTTTGTCATTTGGAAAAGCCTGGTCTCGATCAGCAGCACGGGAACACAACGTGAAGCCCTACGCGGAAGACCGGAGGTAGAGCGACGGAGGTTAGGTACTGTAAGCCGAGAAAGCGCGCAGCTCTACCAACTCAAAGAAGGATAAAAGCGTTATTTTATCCTGCTCAAAATAGGAATTAAGCAAAGACAAAATTTCAGATGAGATCGCCCAATACACCGCAAGAACGCCGGGTATCGCATAAGCGACCCCGGCGCTTCATCGATCAGCGGCGACCAGGCTGTCGATAACCGAGCATTACACCGAGAAAACTGAACGCTGCCGCGATCATCACATAGAAAGCTGGAGCAGTAACCGAGCCGGTAACACTGATAAGCCAAGTGAGGATCAGCGAGGCGAACCCACCAAAAGTCATCACTGCAAGGTTGTAGGCCAAGGACAGGCCCGTCGACAGCACCTTGGTAGGAAAGGTCTCTGAAAGCGCAGCGAGTATCGGGCCAGTGTAAACCGCGATCAGGACACCAAACACCGCCTGGAAGATGCAGAGTGTGTAAAGCGAGGGCGAACTGGCGATCATATTGAACATCGGCCAAGCCACAAGAAGTATCACCGCCGAGGCTCCAGCCAGCAGGTACTTGCGACCAACCTTGTCAGAAATGTAACCCGTGATTGGAGAGCAGAACGCAATTACGCCACCGCCCACCATAGCGGCAATGAAGGAGGCAGACTGAGGAAGCTTCAGCACCTTCACAGAGTAGGTTGGCATATAAAACAGAATGACATAGATGCACACCGTCCAAAGTACGATCATGGCGAAGCTGGCGACCGCCTGCCGTGGATACTCGCGAAGGACGTCTCGCAGCGGCGTCTCGGTCAGCTCGCAAGATTCTTCAAACACCGGTGACTCATGCAGGTTGCGGCGAATGAAGAATCCGATAGGGCCAATCAGGATGCCGAACAGGAATGGAATTCGCCAACCCCAGCTCTCGACCTCCTCCGGGCTCAAGCCGAGTGTAATGCCGGTACCGAAACAAGCACCGAGCAGAACTGCAAAGCCAATACTCGTCTGGATCCAGCTTGAGTAATAAGCCTTCTTCCCTTCAGGTGCTTGTTCAGTCAGATAAGCCGTGGCGGCACCCATCTCCCCCCCCGCAGAGATACCCTGGAGCAGTCGCGCAAATACGATGATACATGGAGCGAGCATACCTGCCTGCTCATAGGCCGGCGCCAAACCAATCAGGGCCGTACCAGCCCCCATCAAGATGATGGTGAGAGACAACGCCCCCTTTCGGCCATAGCGATCAGCGTAGATGCCGATCAGCACACCGCCCACAGGCCGCACCAAAAAACCGACACCAAAGGTTGCCGCCGAAAGCATCAGCGACGTCAAGTCATCTCCGGTAGGGAAAAATAACTTACCGATGATAATGGCAAAGAAGCCATACACCATGAAGTCAAACCACTCGAATCCATTCCCTAGAACAGTGGCGATGATAGCTTTGCGCCGCATTGCGCTCGTATCCACCGCACGACCAACATCCAAACTAATTGCACTCATTTTCAGATTCCCTCGAGCCTTCTGTGAAAGCCGCGCCTTTTGTCGTTGTTGTAGGGTTCGTCAATTGAGCGCCTGGGAACGTCGCGCTTCTACCACACAAAAATAGGAATTTCAGGCAAATAAATCCTATTTCGAGCACTTCAACCTATTCCGAGTCGGAATTTAACCGTCTCGCTTCGACTCCAGACACTAAGAAATGCAGGGGCTGCAGGGATAGGATGGGTGTAAGGGCAAATCCTCCAGCCGTACATCCAAGCCGCGCCACCAGATGGCTGAGATAGGCCCTGTAGAGCCTGAGCAAAGGTCACAAAGACCACCCGATTCAGGCCGACTTTCTTACTGCCCATCTGCCTAGGGTGCTGTGGTAACCCCACACCCCTGCTCAACTCCAACAGGCCCGCCGCAAAGTCGTCGCTGGTCGGTAAATAAAACAATAGGAGGCTATGTGAAGACGAGCCCTGCTACGTCAATTGAGGTAGGCGAAGAAATGGTCGCCGGCTTCGCCAAGAAAGGCCTTGGCCAAGTCAAACCCGCCACCAGCAACGAGCGAGGCAATGGGCCCTACTCTCGCCTGGTGCTTCGAGGTATCACGGTCATTGATGGTACCGGTGCCCCACCTTGGGGGCCTGCCGATATCGTTATCGAAAATGGCCTCATCACTGAAATCGCAGCGGTTGGCGTTCCCGGGCTGCCGATAAACCCCGCCCGTCGCCCCGCAAAAGGCGTTCGCGAGATCGACTGCCATGGCAAGTTCGCTACGCCAGGTTTCATTGATTGTCACGCTCACGTCGGCACACCCTTTCACGCAGAAAGCGGTGAGATGCTTTCAGCCGATTACGTGTACAAGCTCTGGCTGGCTCATGGCGTCACCTCGGTGCGAGAGGCCGGCTGCATGAACGGGCTCGCCTGGACATGTGAGCAGCAACGTGCGTCAGCTGATCACACCATCGGGGCGCCCAATCTCTACCCGTACGTCTACTTCCCTGCTGTGAACGATTACCTGAAGGTGATCTACAGCCCAGAGCAAGGACGTGAGTGGTTGCGCCAGGTGCGCGAGAAAGGCGCCTGTGGTGTGAAGTTCTTTGGCTCTCCACCCGCCATTATGGAAGCCGCTTTGGACGAGTGCCGAAACCTCGGGCTCAAAACCTGCTGCCACCATGCCCAGCTTTCAGTCGGCCGCATGAACGCGCTCAAGACAGCGAAGTGGGGACTGACCAGTACAGAGCATTCCTACGGCCTCCCCGAAGCGCTGATGGAAGGAAGTACCCTTCAGTTCATTGATGACGACTACAACTACAACGACGAGTACATCCGCTTCGCCGCCGCCGGCAGAACATTCCTGCAGGCAACAAAACCCGGTAGCCAGAAGTGGAATGAGGTGCTCGAAGCATTCCTTGAGGTAGGCCACACCTTTGTTCCGACGATGAATGTCTACGACAGTAACCGTGACGTAATGCGAGCTCGTCGCGCTGACTGGCATCAGGAGTACACCGACAGCACCTCCTGGAACTACTTCCAGCCTCAACGAGGTGGGCACGGCGCCTACTTCTTTCGCTGGTCAACCAAGAATGAACTGGAGTGGAAGGAAAGCTTCAGGATCTGGATGCAGTTCTTGAATGAGTACAAAAACCGAGGGGGCCGGGTGTGCCCTGGCAGCGATTCCGGATTCATGTTCCAGGTCTATGGCTTCGGCTATGTACGTGAGCTTGAGCTTCTACAAGAGGCAGGATTCACGCCACAGGAGGTGCTGCGTGCTGCCACCCTGCAAGGGGCCGAACTATTGGGTATTGAGCACAAGACTGGCACGCTGGAGGTCGGAAAAGAGGCCGACATCCTCATTCATAACCAGAACCCCTTGTCGGACTTCAAGCTGCTTTACGGGACTGGCGCCGTGCGACTCAACGATGACACCAACGTAGCCGAACGTAAGCGCTGCCTTGATTACACCCTCAAGGGCGGCGTCATTTTTGATACCGGGGAACTGCTCGCCGATGTCCGCGAGATGGTTGACGAAACCTGGAACGGCGAACATAAGCCAACCCTGTAGGAGGCGGATATGATTTCTCCTGCAAAGGGTATCGATTTCTTCATCTTGACCGGCCCGCTGGGCAGCGGCAAAACCACCCTGCTGGAACAGCTTCTCTACACCGTAGAAGACAGCACCGGCACAGCGGTAATCGTCAACGAAGCCGGTGCCGTCAACATCGACGGCGCGGTACTCGTCGATTCGACCAATGGGCTGGTCATCGAAACACTCAGCAATGGGTGCGTTTGCTGCAGCCTTAACAATGACTTGGTCACCACGGTGCAACATCTAGTCGAATCCAGGGCACGGATGGATTTACCGCCATTTGAACGAATCATCCTGGAGTGCAGCGGGCTGTCCATGCCCGGTGAAGTGGTGCGCTCCCTGGCTGGCTTAGCCGACCTGCAGATGGCCGTTTCGATCATCTGCACCTACGACTGCACGAGACCTTCCTTACTAAGCACCCAGTTCGATGCAGCAGCCGCTCAACTTAGTGCAGCCCAAACTGTAGTGCTCACCAAGATTGATTCAGCGTCACAGCAGGAACTGTGCACTGCAATGGCAACAGCGGAGCGAATCAACCCGTTCGCAACCATTGTCGAAGAGATATCGCAAGCCAAGAGGAGCCATCGCGCTTTTCTGAACGCGACCCCACGCCCCCTTGATCACACCCTCCCCCAACGCAAGCTCGTTCAAGCCACCGCTCACCCACGCATACACGTATACCAGGCTCAGCTAAATGAGCCAGACCCGGGCGATGCCATCGACTGGCTTGAAAACGTCACCGGCTGTCTCGGCGAAAAACTGCTCAGAAGCAAAGCACTGATCTGTACACCAGAGAGGGATTTTCTGATGCAGACAGTCGGCACAGCGTTTTCCGCGCCACGGCTACTTCGTACAAAGTCTGGAGGTCGATCGGTGGCCATCTTCATCACCCAGGACTGCGAGTTACATGAGCTGACAAGGATTCCGTCGAGCCTTTCTATAGAGTGGGAGCAGGAAGCCAACTGAGCGATGAAGATCAGGCCAGTTCAACGCCCCTCCTACGCTTTGCCTGGCCTCATTCCACTTGTCGCAAACGCTCGCTGTCTCTTACTGCAATTGAATCACTGCGAGATTAAAGGGTCATCTGCTAGCAAGGTTGATTTCGCCGTGACTTTGCAGGGTCGAAGTCCGAGTTCAAGGCGGCTGGAATGGGGCATATAACGCTCTTAGTCAGCCATGCTTCAGGCGAGAATGGCCCCAGAGCGAAAATGGCGTTAGCATTCCGCCTTACTCGGCTTAAACAGCCTGTTTTTTCAGATCAGGGTCGCAACGTGGAAAAGCTAAAACGCCTCCAAAGTGGAATCGAAGGGCTCGATGCTCTGCTCAAGGGAGGGCTGGTCGCAGGCGCTTCATACATAATCCAAGGGCGCCCGGGATCTGGAAAAACGATCCTCGCCAACCAACTTGGATTCCATCATGCGAGCAATGGAGGCCGGGTTCTGGTCGCCACGCTACTGGCCGAGTCACATGACCGCCTGTTTCAGTTTCTTTCTACACTGAGCTTTTTCGACTCGTCCAAAGTTGGCGCCGAAATTCAATTTGTCAGTGCTTTTGACACCCTGGAAAACGAAGGCCTGGATGAAGTAGTAAAGCTGCTTCGGCGCGAGATAAGTCGCCAAAAGGCCACAGTGATGGTGGTTGACGGCTTGCTCAATGCGCGCTCAAAAGCCGATTCGCACATCGACACCAAGAAATTCATTTCAGAGTTGCAAGGGCATGCGGCTTTCGCCGGTTGCACCGTCCTGTTTCTTACCAGTTCGCGACTCGATGACGGCAGCCCTGAGCACACGATGGTAGACGGCGTGATTGAGATGGGTGAAGAACTATATGGCACTCGCTCGGTGCGCCGTATTCAACTGCGTAAAACTCGCGGCAGTGGGGCAATGACAGGCCTTCATGAATGTGAGATCACCGACAACGGATTGGTGGTTTACCCTCGACTCGAAAGTCTTTACAGCCACCCGTCCGCCCCAGACAGCGCCGACATGACGCGCATTGCCAGTGGCATTGACTCACTGGACGACATATTGGGCGGTGGCCTTTACAGTTCCAGTGTGACTCTGGTCATTGGCCCATCAGGAATTGGCAAAACCACGCTGGGCCTCAAATTCCTGGCCGAATCGACGGTGGAGGCTCCGGGACTGCATTTTGGTTTCTACGAGAGCCCACAGCGGTTGCGGCTTAAAGGCCAATCACTGGGTATCGATATCAAAGGTATGGAAGACAGTGGTGCCCTGAATATTGCCTGGCAGCCGACTACCGAAGGCCTGCTGGATGGCCTGGGGGCACGATTGCTGAGTATCGTTGAAGATAAGGGCATCAAGCGCCTGTTCATCGATAGCCTCAGCGGTATGACACGGGTCTCGACAAATCCCGCGCGTATTACTGACTTCTTCAGTGCGCTGATGAACGAGTTGCGATCCAGGGGCGTTACGGTATTTGCGTCCTGGGAAATGCGCGATCTTTTTGGCTCAGAGGTCAGTGCACCGAACTCTGACCTGTCCAGCATCGTCGACAATCTGATGCTGATGCGGTTCTCTGAGAATCACTCTGAACTAAGCAGGACGCTATCCATTCTTAAAGTAAGAGACAGCTCTTACGATCCCTCTCGATTTGAGGTCGTCATCCGTGATCATGATGTTTTCCTGAAAAAGGCTTTAAGACATGAACCCTCAGTCCCCACTGATTCATGCCCCGGTTCAACTTTTTAAGCTTTTGAGCAGGTTGTATTAACATGACCACCATCCTGGTCGTCGACGACGAGTATTTGATCGCTGATATTCTCTGCTTCGCGCTGGAGGATGAGGGGTTCATGGTGGTGACCGCCAGCAATGGTCAAAAAGGCCTCGAGGTGCTCAATAGAGAGCAGCCAGCCCTGATCATTACCGACTTTATGATGCCGGTCATGGACGGCCTGGAATTCGCCACAGCTGTCCGAGCCCTCCCGTCCGCTGGCCATTTGCCGATTATCTTGATGAGCGGTGCTCAGGCACACATCGGTATGCAGAGATCTGATTTGTTTGATGCTGTATTGGCCAAGCCATTCAATATCGACTTGATCATCGCCGAGGTTCGAAAGCTCCTGGCGAACAGGCCATGATGGTGTAGATGATCAATCACAGCTGACAACTGCGGATACGACCCAGTGCAGCCGTTAGAGGCCTCTACGACGCGGCTGCCGACGCAGCGAGCCAGCGAGATCAGCAGCGTGGATGCCTGCCTGAATCGCCTCCCTCCCCCTCTCCTGATGGGAAGCCCTGGAGAGTCAGAGGGAAGGTTTCGGAAAAGCTATTGACGGCCTCCTCCTGGCTTAGCGCCGCAGGAGACGGTCAAGCACCAGCAGTGCTACTGCACCGATTGCCAGGGCGGCAACAGGCTTCTCTTTAACGAACGTCGATACGCTGTCCAGTGCGTCGCCGTAAGTCTGGGTCAGCTGACCCGCCGCTTGGCGTCCGGCGCCTTCGGCTTCCAGCTTCGAATCACCGAACAGTTTTCCCACGGCGCTTTGTGCCTTGCCAGTCAGCTTTTCTGCAACACCTTCTACCTGTTCACTTTTCATGATTCATAAACCTTCGTGTCAGTGGAAACTCAAATTAAGCCAACTGCTCTGGCGACCAGAGGAATAGGCGTCTTATCGGGACAGAAAAGTTGACCGGTGGGAATGAGCGGGAGTTCCACTTTTTATGACCACCGCTGGTCATTGACGCCCACAAAAAAAGAGGCGCTGCGAAAAGCACCTCTCTCCTTAGGCTTAGTCGTTAGACACTGAGTCAGACAACGCGAGGGTTTTGCGCAGGAAACTCCAGGCGAAAGCTCGTTCCTGATGAACGGCTGTCTACGGTCACCCGGCCGCCATGTAACTGCATGATTGAATGCACGATGGCCAACCCCAGGCCCCCGGAATCATCTGGCTGATTGCGTGACGGGTCGCACCGGTAGAAGCGCTCGAAAAGTCTCGGTAGATGCTCCGCGGCAATGGGCGGGCCCTGGTTGTGTACAGAAACTTCGACCCCACCCTCGCGCACCACGCTACGGATAATCACCTCCGCTGCGGGAGAACCGTAGCGCAGGGCGTTGGCCATCAGGTTAGCCAATGCTCGACGGATCAACGCCGGATCGGCACGCAACTCGCCATGAGCCTGATTAATCAGGGTGACGTCGCGTTCTTGCGCCACGCCTTCGAAATACTCACACAGTTGCTCGACCAGTTCATGCAGGTTGATGAGTTCGTCCTGCACGGATGCTTGCGGCTGCTCAGTCCGTGCGAGGAACAGCATACTGTCGATCATCCGCGCCAGACGCTCATATTCTTCCTGGTTCGACACCAGCAGGTTCTGATAGTCCTCGATGGAGCGGCTGTGCCTCAAGCTTTGCTGGGTATGCCCCATCAGGTTGCTCAGTGGCGTACGCATCTCGTGGGCGAGGTCTTCCGAGAACCGTGATAGCTGGGCGAACCCGTCTTCAAGACGTGCAAGCATTTGATTAAGCGCCTGGCTGAGCACTTGCAGCTCACTCAGCTCGTTGAACTCATCCAGCCGCAGATGCAGATGCTGCACATCAATCGCGGCGGCGCGCTGAGCCAGCCTGCGCACAGGCTGCAAGCCTCGCCGACTGACCCACCCGCCGAGCACAAAAGCCAGCAGCGCGCCGACTGACAGGGCGAGCCAGAGCTTGAGACGGTACGCCGCCAGCATCTGCTCGCGCTCGCTCAACAACTTGCCGGCAATCAGCGTCAAGCCGCGACCACCCTGCATGACATGCTCCCAGGCAAGCCGTACTGGCACCGAAGAGTCGCCGTCACCGAGCTGAGCCTGGGCTGCAGCCGGTAACGTGGGCAAGCGCATGCTGACGGGGTTGATTTCGATCAGTACCTGGCCGGTGTCATCGACAATCCACAGCAGGTTGTCGCGATTGCCCAGCATGTTTTCGTAGAGCTTGGGCCGATTTCTGAGTTGCTCGACGCTGACACTGTCGTTGATCAGTGCTTGCATGCGCTCCAGGCGCCCGAGCAGCGCCTGGTCATCGCGCCACGCGATTTCTCGCTGTAGCGACTGATAAAGATAAAACCCGATGGAGCCCAGCAGCAACGCGCTGACCAACGCGAACATGACCGCCAGGCGCAAGCTCAGGGTACGCGGAAACAGTTTCAGGATTGCACCTCAAGCATGTAGCCGATGCCCCGCACGGTGTGTATCAACTTGAGCGGGTAAGGATCGTCAACCTTGGCGCGCAGTCGCCGAATGGCGACATCGACCACATTGGTATCGCTGTCAAAGTTCATCTGCCAGATCTGCGAAGCAATCGAGGAGCGAGATAGCACCTCGCCTTCCCGACTGACCAGCAGGTGCAACAAGGCAAACTCCTTGTTGGTCAGGGTTAGCCGTTCACCCTGGCGCGTGACCTTGCGGCGCAACAGGTCCAGGCTCAGGTCTGCAACCAGGAACTGCTCGACTTCACGGGGCGGCCCCCTGCGCAGCAGCGTACGTACGCGCGCCAACAACTCGGCATAGGAAAAGGGTTTGACCAGGTAATCATCGGCGCCTGACTCGAGCCCTTTGACCCGATCCTCCACAGAATCCCTGGCGGTCAGGAAAAGCACCGGGGTTTGCCACTTGCGCCGAATGATCTGGAGCAGTTGCCAGCCGTCCAGGCGCGGCAGCATGACGTCCAGAATGATCAAGTCGAACTCACTTTCCTGCGCCAGATACTGGCCCTCCAGGCCATCCAGGGCGACTTCTACCACGTAGCCCGATTCAGTCAGGGCTTTGTGCAGGTAATCCGCGGTTTTCGCTTCATCTTCAACAACCAGGATACGCATCTTTTCCTCCAGAACTGGAGCATAGGCTAGCGCGCCTGAGCGTTTTGGCACATTACATCTTGGTAATCATCAGGCAATCATTCTGACGGCCCGCACGCGTCATCCTGCCTGACCACGACTCAGCCAGACCAAATAAAGGAAAAAGCATGCGGACAATCCTATCGAACTTATTGCTGATGCCACTCGCAATGAGCTCTGCGCTCGCGGTTGCATCTGCGGATCAGGTTGTACAGCGCAACGACGTTTCACTGGCAATCGCCAATGATTTGCTGAATGCCGCGCTGGCAGCATGTCATGCCGATGGACGTACCGGTGTTGCGGCAATTGTCGACCGAGGAGGCAATTTGGTCGCCCTGCAGCGTGACGATAACGTTGGCCCACACAATACATTGGCAGCCCAACGCAAGGCCTATACCGCCCTATCGACCAAGACCCCGACACGGCTATTGGCAGAGCGTGCCCGCAGCACCCCCGATGCGGAAAACCTCAACACCCTGCATGAGCTATTGCTGCTAGGTGGCGGAGTGCCATTGCTGTTTGAAGGACAAGTCATTGGCGCCATAGGCGTGGCCGGCGCCGGTGGTGCAGCAACCGATGAAGGTTGCGCATTAGCCGCTATCAACAAAATTCTACCTACCGTCAAAAACTAAGGACATCCTCATGACTGGATTAAAATCGTTGTTCGCTGGCGTTGTATTGAGTGTCGCCTCTTCGCTGGCATTCGCGACAGGAAACCCGCTCAGCGTGCATGTACTCAACCTGCAAGATGGTCTGCCGTCCCCTGGCGTCAATGTCACGCTGGAAAAACAGGACGGCAACAACTGGAACCTGCTCAACAGCGCTGCGACCAACGAGCAAGGGCGTATTCCCGGCCTGTACCCGGAAGGTAAGGCCCTGGAGAAAGGCACCTACCGTGTCACCTTCAAAACCGGTGAGTGGTTCAAGGCTCACAAAGTCTCGAGTTTCTTCCCCGAAGTACCGGTTATTTTTGAAGTAGACGGTACCCTTGCGCACTACCACATCCCGCTACTGCTCAGTCCCTACGGTTTCTCGACCTACAGAGGCAATTGAGCGTCGCCCCAACACCGAGACAAGGCCGCCCTCACCTGATGGGCGGCATTTGTGCCTGACACCGATTCGATCAAAAGAGCCGTTGGGAAAATGCAGTGACATCTAAATGCCCGCGTACATCAGATGTTGAACGCGCTAGGGATATCAATAGGTGCAATAGAACTGGAAAGGACAGCAACACCACTAAGCTGCACGCTGAATAAGTTTGGAGCCATGGTATGAGTTGTGTCCCTCCCGGCAATAGCGCTTCGATAGCACCGCTGATGATTTGCAACACTAACGACCCGATTCATGCTGCTGTGGCCCGCCGCGATAGCAAGCAGGTGTTGCAAGCGCGCATCGAAGGCATGCGCGCCGACGTGCTGGATAGCGAACGTCGCTCGCCTATCGATGTGCTGGAGAGCATGCGTGACCTGGACAAGCGCAGCCTCTCCCGCATGCGCATTGCCTTGTTGCAATCCTTAAACCCTACTGCACCTCTGGGCTACATCAAGCCCGAAGCCCTGCATGGTTCCCCGTGGGGCCTGGAAATACTGACCTCTGGCTCGCTCAAGGGCGGCGTCAATGATGCCAAGGGGGGCTCACAGTCGTTGAATGGTCGGGTATTTTTCTCTGATCGAACGCCTGAAAGTGCCACGGATGCCACGACCCGTAAAAATCTGCGCACCAAGGCCCGTACCTACTCACGAGGTCTCGGGATTGTGCCCTCTAACGCGTCATCCCGCGCCCAGCAACACCGTTTGACCCAGATCCTCACACACTCAACGGATCGAGGTTCGCCACTTTCGCTGACTTACAAGCCGGTGACGCTCGCTATAAAAGATCCCCAGGCTATTGATGCTGAGGGTAGCGCGTGGCTGCAGAACTTTCTGCATGATGCCTATATCGTTTCCGGTGCTGCCAGCAAGCTGCTCACCGCGCCCCCTGAGCACAGCGTCAACGCGGTGAAACTTCCTCGCAGCTTAACGTTTAAGTTCGAAAACGCCCCCGACCGTGTGCTCGAAGGTAAAGCGCTGGAGGTCCTTTATACGCAGTGGGCTTGCAAATTACGCGAGGCGTTGGAGCAGGGTAAAGCGCCTTATTTGAGCCTGCTCAATAAAGGCACGGTAATACCGGTAGTGTTTGGTTTTGAAAAACTCAGGAATCTTTCCTCCCACCCTATTCATGACCACTCGGGCAACGCCACCAAGCTCTATTCATACCAAAATCAGAATCACCCACTGTCGGGTGGTGCAAACGGCGGCAAACTTAAGGAAATAGAAGTGCGCAGCCTGGCAGATCTGGCCACTTTACTGCTCGGATGCGAAGTTAAAAGTACTCAACTACCAGAAGAGGTGCTGGTCCGAATCAAGGGTAAGAGGGAAGACAAAGCCGAGTACCTGACGCCTGCCCAGCTCAGCCAGTTTCGGCAGAGTGTCTTGGCTCAGGCTGCCCTCCATGCCCCCCAAGGCTCAAGCCTGGCTCTGGCGTCCATGAGTCACTTGCAGCAGATCAATGCGATCGTGCGTAGCGGAAATCTCCAAAATCATTGGGTATGAGAGCGATAGGAGACATCCAGCGTGAAGACACGCGCCTTATGCCAGGCGGCTGGGTGACAACCACCCTCCTCCCTTGCCAATTCCCGGCTTCTTAACCATCCGTAGAACGCGTCAGTGCCTCCCAGTGGCTAATATCGCGCAGGGATTGCTCAAGTTTTTCGCGCACGTATCCCAGCGCGTCACTGCCCAGCAGCAGGTGGGCCGGTGGATTGTCGCTGGCGATCAACTGCAGCATGGCGTGCGCAGCTTTCTGCGGGTCGCCCAGTTGGTGGCCGCTCTTGGCTTCGCGCGCCTGGCGCACCGGATCAAAGCTGGCGTCGTAGTCGGCAATGCTGCGCGGCGTACGCTGCATGGAGCGGCCGGCCCAATCGGTGCGAAACGAGCCCGGCGCCACGGCGGTCACGAAGATATTGAACGGCTTGAGCTCCTTGCTCAGCGTGTCGGAGATGCCTTCGAGCGCGAATTTGCTGCCGCAGTAGTAGGCGATCCCAGGCATGGTAATGGTGCCGCCCATGGACGTGATGTTGATGATGTGTCCGCGGCGACGCTCCCGGAAATACGGCACAAAGGCCTTGGTCACGGCAACCGCGCCGAACACGTTGACGTCGAACTGGCGGCGCATGTCTTCCAGCGACGACTCTTCGAAAATCCCCTCGTGGCCGTACCCTGCGTTGTTCACCAGGACGTCCACCGGGCCGTAGCGGGTCTCCATCTCGGCGACGACGCTGTCGATCCGCGCAAAGTCGGTGACATCCAGAATCACCCCGTGGGCACGGTCGGCAGACAACGCCTCGAATGCTTCAAGGGCTGCTTCATTACGCACGGTACCGATGACACGGTGACCGGCCGCTAATGCCTCGGTCGCGAGGGCCTTGCCAAAGCCGCTGCTGATGCCGGTGATGAACAGGGTTTTGTGAGTGCTCATGGACATGCCTCTCGGTTGATGAGTACTGATGTTAGTCAAGTCACCGCTGCCGACCTATGCCGGATCATCTGTGAGGCTTGCCTATTCCTATCAGCCCTGCGAGGAATGGATTGGCATTGCTGGCAGGCTGTGGAGATGCGCTGCACGTCCCCGCTGGAATGACGGCGCCTGACCGGTAGCGCCCCGCGGCTTGGCTGAACAATCATTGGTTGCAGGCTTACCCCTTTCTGCCGGCAAAATAGGGTAGAAATATCCGGCCAACGATGGCCGGGACATGCCGCGCCGCCGGCCCCTTTCTCACAGCCAACAGGTACCTTATGCACACCTGCGTCACAATCATCGGGGCTGGCCTGGGCGGCCTCATCCTGGCGCGTGTCCTGCACGTCCACGGCATTGCCGCCACGGTCTATGAAGCCGAGCCGTCGGCAACCGCACGCGCACAAGGCGGGATGCTCGACATCCACGACTACAACGGCCAGCTGGCTTTGCAGGCGGCGGGCCTGACGGATGAATTCCGCGCCCTTGTCCTGGAAGGTCGCGAGGCGACTCGAGTGCTTGATTGGGACGGCACCGTTCTGTTGGACCAACCCGACGACGGCAGTGGTGGGCGTCCCGAAGTCATGCGTGGCGAGCTACGCAAGATGCTTCTCGATTCACTGCCTGCCGGTACCGTGCGCTGGGGCCACAAGGTCAATAGCGTGCGTGCCCTGGGCGCGGGTCGCCATGAGGTGACCTTCGCCGACGGCTCTCACGTTGTCACCGACCTGCTGGTGGGGGCCGACGGTGCCTGGTCTAAAGTCCGCCCGCTGCTCAGCACCGCCGTCCCCGAGTACATGGGCCGCTCGTTCATTGAAACCTACCTGTATGACAGCGACACCCGCCACCCCGCCACCGCCCAGGCGGTAGGGGGCGGTGCGATGTTCGCCCTGCAACCCGCAAAAGGCATCCAGGCGCACCGTGAGGCGGGCTCCACGCTGCACACCTATGTCGCCATCACCGCACCCCAGGAGTGGTTTGCCGCCATCGATTTCACTCACACGCCAACAGCGGCAGCACGGATCGCGCAGGTATTCACAGGCTGGTCCCCTGCCCTCACGGCACTGATTACCCACAGTGACACCGAACTGATATGGCGCCCGCTCTTCACGCTGCCGGTTGAACACCACTGGAACCGAGTGCCGGGCGTGACGCTGGTGGGGGATGCCGCACACCTTGCAGCCCCGAATGGCGAAGGTGCCAACCTGGCCATGTACGATGGCGCCGAACTCGGCAAAGCCATCGCCTCACACCCGGATGACGTCGAAGCCGCGCTGCATGCCTACGAACAGGCGATGTTCCCGCGCAGCGCGCAAACGGCTGCAGAGTGCAATGAACTGCATGAGTTGCTGTTTGGTGACGACGCACCGCACAGCCTGGTGAGCATGTTCAACGGCGCAGGTACTTGAACACGGCAAGCTTCAGTCCTATCAAACGCCTGCTGCTGGGCTCACGCTTGCACCGGTGAGTTCTTCAATCAACAAAACCATCGGCGCCGTGTACTCCACATCGGCCCGCGTCACGATTTCATAGGGCTCGCTGGTCGACTGAATGGTCAACGCCAGCTTGACCAACATGCCGTGGTCGAGTGCCATTTGCGCCACGTCGTTCGGCATGACGGCGACCAGGTTCGGGTCCTTGAGCAACAGCGACAAGGTCGTGAATGTCGATGAGGTCTCGATGGCGTACAGCGGGAAGCTCAACCCCACTTGGCGAAACTCGCGTTCCAAAGTCAGGCGCATGGGCATATTGACCGGGAAGACTACCCAGTGGCTGTCCATGAGGTCGGCGAGTTGCAGCGTCTGCGCGCTGGCCAGTCGATGCCCCGGGTTGGCCACCACGACCAGCGGCTCCTGTGCGCGGAAACGGGTTTGGTAAGCCGTCGGGCGTGGGCTGACGCTGGTTCGACAGATCGCCACATCCAACCGCCCCTGATCCAGCAAGCTCAATAGCCGCGAGCTGGTGTCCTCGACAATCGCTATCGACAGCTCCGGCTGTTTATCGCGAAGGCGCGCCAGGCTCTCCACCAATGCCGGCACGGCGCCCATGATGGTGCCCACCGCCAGGCGTCCACCGTGTCCCTTGAGAATGCCGACCATTTCCTCGCGAAGGTGCTCGAGGTCGGTGTGAATCAAACGCGCATAACGAATCACACAGCGCCCAAGGTCGTTGGCTTCCAAACCTTTGCTCGTGCGTTCGAAGAGGCTTGAGCCGAAGATGGTTTCGATTTCCTGCAATGCCTTGGTGGCACCGGGTTGAGACAGCGCCATGATCTCCGACGCCTTGCGCACCGAGCCGTGCTCGTCGAGGGCAATCAAGAGGCGCAATTGCTTGAGCCTCAGGCGCGATACGATGGATGAGAAGGACGGAAGCATGGGTATACCTGAAAGTTATCGCTCGGGTCGTAACTCTCATTAGGCAGCAACAGCCTGGAAATTTAAAGTGGCCCCAACGATAACAACAAGCTGAGGCTCCTCCATGCGATTAATCCAATTTGAAGACTCCACCGGCCAGCGTGGAGTCGGCGTCGTCGAAGGCGACGCGATTCAAGTCGTCAACGGTGCATCCAGCACCCGCACGCTTGCCCTCGCCGCGATTGCCAATGGTCGCAGCCTGCTCAAGGAAGTCGAGGCCAGGGGCACCACCCTCGGTCCTGAAGGTTATACCCAGGTGCTGGAAGCCCGCCGAGTCCTGCCGCCCCTCGACCATGAAGACCCCGCGCACTGCCTGATCAGCGGCACTGGCCTGACCCACCTGGGAAGCGCCTCCACCCGCGACCAGATGCACCAGCAAAAGGTCGACGACAAGGCCGCACTTACCGACACCGCCAGGATGTTCCAATGGGGCCTCGACGGCGGCCGTCCGGCGGCAGGAACAGTGGGCGCCCAGCCGGAATGGTTCTACAAGGGCGACGGTTCCATTGTGGTACGCCCGAACCAGGCCTTCCAGTCGCCGGACTTCGCCGAAGATGCGGGTGAAGAACCAGAGCTGACCGGTCTCTACGTGATCGGCGAAGACGGCAAGCCCTACCGCCTGGGCTTTGCCTTGGGCAACGAGTTCTCCGACCATGTCATGGAGCGTCGCAATTACCTCTACCTGGCACACTCCAAGCTGCGTAACTGCTCCTATGGACCAGAGCTGCGCGTGGGCGAGTTGCCCCGGCATCTGGCGGGAACCAGCCGGATCTGGCGCGACGGTACCGTGTTATGGGAGAAAGAGTTCCTGAGTGGCGAGGACAACATGTGCCACAGCCTTGAGAACCTTGAGTACCACCACTTCAAGTACGCCCAGTTCCTGCGTCCAGGCGATGTGCATGTGCACTTCTTCGGCACCGCCACCCTGTCGGTAGCCGATAACATCAAGACCCAGCCGGGCGACCGTTTCGAAGTCAGCATGCGTGAGTTCGGTGAACCGCTGTGCAACACCATCGAAGTGGTTGCACCCGCCTTCAGCACTGGAGAAGTACAGACGCTCTGACCGATGCGGCCCTTGATCGGGCCTCAAGCAAGGCTGCATTTCATAATAAACATAAGAGTGAGATGAAAATGACCACTGGCAATGCACAGGTCGTTACCGCTACGACAGCGAGTCCCGCCATCACCGCCCGCCCGACCACCGTACGTTGGAGGATTTTCCTGCTCCTGCTGCTGCTCTCGGCCATCAACTACATCGACCGGGCGTCACTGTCGGTTGCACTGCCGCTGATTTCAGCTGATTTCAACATGACGCCGGCGCTTGAAGGGTTGATGCTGAGTGCATTCTTCTGGTCGTACGCGCTGATGCAGATCCCCGGCGGCATGCTGCTCGACCGTTTCCAGACACGCAATATCGTCGGCATTGCCACGGTCGGCTGGGGCCTGTTCCAGGCCTTGGCGGGCGGCGCGCACAACTGGATCACGTTGCTCATCACCCGCATCGGCCTGGGTGTCGCGGAGTCGCCGATCATGCCGGCCGGCGCCAAGCTCAACGGTGCCTGGCTGACGCCCAATGAACGCGGGCGCGGCGCCACCCTGGTTGATGGCGGCGCGCCGCTGGGCACTGCACTGGGCGCAATCCTGATCGCAGGGCTGATCACCTGGTTTGATTCCTGGCGGATCGCATTCGTCATCGCGGGCGTCGGCACCATGGTCGTGGGCATATGGGCGTGGTGGTACATCAGGAACCATCCCAGTGAGCACCCGAAAGTCAACGCTGCAGAGCTGGCCTACATCACCGATGCCAACGAAGCCGCGAAGAAAGCCACCGGTGGGCGCAAGGCGATCCTCAAGGACCTGCTCAAAAGTCGTTCGGTACTGGCCATGTTCGCGGGGTACGCGTGCTACAACAGTGTGTTCTACGGCCTGCTGACCTGGATGCCAAGCTACTTGCACAAAGCCCATAACCTCGACATCAAGGCCATGGGCGGCGCCACCTTCCTGATCTTCATATGCGGCTTCATCGGCGAACTGTTTGGTGGTTGGGTGTCGGATAAATGGAAGGCTGCCGGCGGCCAACCCAACACGGTCATGCGCAGCATGTTCGCAGGCTCCGCCGCAATTGCTGCGATCTGTATCCTCGCCGTGGCCTACAGCAGTGACGCCGTCGTGGTTATCTCGCTGCTCTGTGTCGCGCTGTTTTTCATTCGCTGGTGCGGCATGTACTGGTGCCTGCCCGCCATTCTCGGCGGCCAGTCCAAAGCCGGCGTGTTGGGCGGCAGCATGAACTTCTGCGGCAATATGGTCGGGGTGATCGTGCCTATCCTGATCGGCCTGATTGTGCAATTCACCGGCTCGTACTTCCTGGCGCTGATCTTCTTCGTCGTCATGGCTTCAGGATTGATGCTGTTCTCCAGCCTGATTGATTATCGCGAGCGTGGGTTGGCCTGACCTGCCCGACTCCATAGCGCTCCCTGAAAAACCGAGGCAACCGTCATGCAACTCATAACTACAACAGGCAGCGAGACCGCTGCCAATGCCGTGATCAGACTCAATGTGCTCGACGATGTATTGATCGCGCGGCAACCGCTGATCAAGGGCCTGGAGCTCAAGGCCGAAGGCATCCAGGTACTTGAGCCGGTGCCCTCCGGCCACAAAGTCGCTGCGCGTCATATCGACGTGGGCCAACCCGTGCGCCGCTACGGGCAGATCATCGGCTTCGCGAGCCAGCCAATCGAAGCGGGACAGCATGTGCACGTTCACAACGTCGCAATGGGCGATTTCTCTCGGGACTATGCCTTCGGCGTCGATGCCAAAGGCAGTCCTGTGCCCACCGCAGAGACGTTCATGGGCATCGTGCGCGCCGATGGCCGTGTCGCGACCCGCAACTACATCGGCATTCTGACCTCGGTCAATTGCTCGGCGACGGTGGCGCGTGCGATTGCCGATTACTTCCGCCGCGACATTCATCCTGAAGCGCTGGTCGAGTACCCCAACGTCGATGGTGTCGTTGCACTCACCCACGGCGTTGGCTGCGCAGTCGACCCCGGCGGCGAGGCACTGGCCATGCTGCGCAGGACGCTGGGCGGTTATGCCGTCCACCCCAACTTTGCCTCGGTGCTGCTGATTGGGCTGGGGTGCGAGACCAACCAGATCCCTGAGTTGCTCGCGGCCCAGGGCCTTGAAAGCAGCGATTCGTTGCGCACATTTACCATCCAGGGCACTGGTGGCACCTCCAAGACCATTGCCAGTGGCATTGCTCAAGTGAAGTCGCTGCTGGCCGAAGCCAACCAGGTCAAGCGTGAGCCGGTCAGCGCCAAACACCTGATTATCGGCCTGCAATGCGGTGGTTCGGACGGTTACTCGGGCATCACCGCCAACCCGGCACTGGGCAATGCCGTGGACCGCCTGGTGGCCGCCGGCGGCACCGCGATCCTGTCGGAAACCCCGGAGGTCTACGGCGCCGAGCACTTGCTGACCCGTCGCGCGGTCAGCCAGCAAGTGGGTGAAAAACTCATCGCGCGCATTCATTGGTGGGAAGCCTACTGCAAGCGCATGGATGCCGAGCTGAACAACAATCCGTCGGCGGGCAACAAGGCCGGTGGCCTGACCACCATCCTGGAAAAATCCCTCGGCGCCGTGGCCAAGGCCGGCTCGACCGATCTGGTCGACGTCTACGAATACGCTGAAACCGTCAGGGCCCACGGCCTGGTGTTCATGGACACCCCCGGCTATGACCCGATCTCCGCTACCGGCCAGGTCGCCGGCGGCGCCAATCTGATTGCCTTCACCACGGGGCGCGGATCGGCTTATGGGTGTGCACCCTCGCCGTCGATCAAACTCGCCACCAACAGCCGTCTGTGGGAAACCCAGGAAGAAGACATGGACGTCAACTGCGGCGGGATTGCCGACGGCACCATGACCATTGAGGAGCGCGGCGAATACATCTTTCGCATGATGCTGCGCATCGCCTCAGGCGACAAAAGCAAAAGTGAACAGCATGGCTACGGCCAGAACGAATTCGTGCCCTGGCAGATCGGTGCGATCACTTAAGGCCCTGCATTCACTTCGACACACCGGCTCCCGTCGTCCCGCACGATGCGGAGCCGCTTTATTTTGCCGGTGTCGAGCCTGGCATTTCTCTTCATCCTCCAATCAGGAACCCTGACATGACTCAGATTCTCGGTCAGAACTACATCGGTGGTCAGCGACTTGGCGCGGGCAACGTGCATCTGCACAGTTTCGATGCGACAACCGGCGAAGCCCTCCCGGGCCACTTCATCCAGGCCACACAAGACGAGGTCGACGCGGCGGCCAAGGCGGCCGGCGCCGCCTACCCGATTTACCGCAACCTGCCAGCCGCGCGCCGCGCCGAGTTCCTGGAGGCCATCGCTGACGAGCTGGATGCCCTCGGCGACGATTTCGTCAGCACTGTCTGCCGTGAGACCGCCTTGCCTGCCGGGCGTATCCAGGGTGAGCGTGGCCGCACCAGCGGGCAAATGCGCCTGTTCGCCAAGGTACTGCGGCGAGGCGCCTTCTACGGCGCGCGCATTGACCGCGCCCTGCCGGACCGGGCGCCCCTGCCCCGCCCTGACTTACGCCAGTTCCGGATCGCGGTGGGCCCCGTCGCCGTGTTCGGCGCGAGCAACTTCCCGCTGGCGTTTTCCACTGCCGGTGGCGACACCGCTTCTGCCCTGGCAGCGGGCTGCCCGGTGGTGTTCAAGGCTCACAGCGGCCACATGGCGACCGCTGAATGGGTCGCGGACGCGATCATGCGGGCCGCGCAGCGCACCGGTATGCCCGCCGGCGTGTTCAACATGATCTATGGCGGGGGCGTCGGCGAGTGGCTGGTGAAACATCCCGCCATCCAAGCCGTGGGGTTCACCGGCTCGCTCAAGGGCGGCAATGCGCTGTGCAAGATGGCCGCGCAACGTCCGCAGCCGATTCCGGTGTTTGCCGAGATGTCGAGCATCAACCCGGTGATCATTCTGCCCCAGGCCCTGCAAGTGCGCGGCGAGACCATCGCCAAGGAGCTGGCCGGCTCGGTGACCTTGGGTTGCGGGCAATTCTGTACCAATCCCGGGCTGATCATTGGCCTGCGATCAGCGGATTTCAGCGCCTTCCTGCAACGCTTCACCGCGCAGATGCATGACCAGCCGGCCCAGACGATGCTCAACGCAGGCGCCTTGGCCAACTATGCCAGCGGTCTGCAACACCTGCACGCGCATCCGGGCGTGGAGCACCTGGCGGGCAATCCTCAGCAAGGGAAACAGGCCCAGCCACAATTGTTCAAAGCCGATGTCAGCCTGCTGCTCAACGGTGACGAATTGCTCCAGGAAGAAGTGTTCGGCCCTGCCACCATCGTTATTGAAGTCGCCGACCAGGCACAACTGGTCGCCGCACTCAATGGACTGCGCGGGCAACTGACCGCCACCGTGCTTGGCGAAGCCGATGAGTTGCTCGAATACAGCTGGTTGACCGGCTTGTTGCAGGAGAAAGTCGGACGGATCCTGTTGAACGGCTATCCAACCGGTGTTGAAGTCACCGACACCATGGTGCATGGCGGGCCTTACCCGGCGACATCCGACGCGCGCGGCACGTCGGTGGGAACCTTGGCGATTGATCGCTTCCTGCGTCCTGTCTGCTTCCAGAACTACCCCGACGCCCTCTTGCCCGAAGCGCTTCAAGATGCCAACCCGCTTGGCATTGCGCGCTTGGTCGACGGCGAACACACGCGTGCGGCCCTGGGCAACTAAAGCGAGCGGGGAATAAAAACGCTTCAATAGAGAACCCGACCGCTGTGTCGGGTTTTCTGTTTATGGCGGATTGTCAGTCCATCCCTTTAAGCCTATCGTGTTAAAAACTTATACAAGGACATAGGCTATGTACAACAAATCGCAGTGGTTGGCGATGTTCTGCAATGGATAAGACTCACCGACTGTGCCTCGTCCTGGGCGACCAGTTGTCTTTTGACCTGGCCTCCTTGAAAGCGTTGGATGCCGAACACGACACGGTGTTGCTGGTCGAGGTGATGGAGGAAGCCAGCCACGTGGCCCATCACCCGCAGAAAATCGCACTGATCTTCAGCGCGATGCGCCATTTCGCCCAGGCGCTGCAACAGCGGGGCATCCGCGTGAACTACGTCACCCTCGATGATCCGCACAACAGCGGCTCGGTGCCGGGCGAGTTGCAGCGCTGGCAGTTGCTGCTGCAGCCCGACTCGCTGCATCTGACCGAGTGCGGTGACTGGCGCCTGGAGCAGTCCCTCAAGACATGCGGCTTGGCCATCCAGTGGCATACCGATAGCCGCTTCCTCTGCACCCGGTCCGGATTCTCGTCCTGGGCCGCCGGCAAAAAGCAGCTGCGCATGGAGTTTTTCTACCGTGAGATGCGGCGCAAGAGCGGCCTGCTGGTCAATGGCGACGGCAGTCCGGTGGGCGGCGCCTGGAACTTTGATGCCGACAACCGCAAGGCGCTGCCCAAGCAGGTGAGAGCGCCCTTGCCGATGCGCTTTACCGCAGATGCCATCACCCAGGAGGTGCTGGCGCTGGTGGCGGAAAACTTCACCGAGCATTATGGCGACCTAGGCACCTTTGACTACCCGGTGACCCACGCCGACGCCCAGGCGCTGTGGGAGTATTTCCTCGACTGGGGGCTGGCGGCGTTCGGTGACTACCAGGATGCCATGGCCAGCGATGAACCCTTCCTGTTTCATGCCCGGATCAGCGCCGCACTGAATATCGGCCTGCTGGACCTGCGCCAGGTGTGCCAGGACGTCGAGTCGGCGTATTGGGCGCAGAGGATTCCCCTCAACGCCGCCGAAGGTTTTATCCGCCAACTCATCGGTTGGCGCGAATATGTCCGCGGTGTCTACTGGCTGAAAATGCCGGACTACGCCAGCGGCAATCTGTTTGGCAACAGCAGGCCGCTTCCGGAGTTCTACTGGACGGGCGAGACCCAAATGAACTGCATGCGCCAGGCGATCGGCCAAAGCCTGAAGCATGCCTATGCCCACCATATCCAGCGGCTGATGGTGACCGGCAACTTTGCGCTGCTGGCCGGCATCACGCCGAATCAGATTTGCGACTGGTACCTGGCGATTTACATGGACGCGTTCGACTGGGTCGAGTTGCCCAATACACTGGGCATGGTCATGCACGCGGACGGCGGCTACCTGGGCTCCAAGCCTTATTGCGCGAGTGGCCAATATATAAAACGCATGTCCGACTACTGCGGCAACTGCGCGTACAAGGTCAGCGAAAGCACCACTGACGACGCCTGCCCGTTCAATGCGCTTTACTGGCACTTCCTCATGCGTCACGGCGACCTTCTGCGCAGCAATCCGCGCATGGGCATGGTCTACAAAAACCTCGACCGCATGACTGAGCCCAAACAACAAGCGCTCTGGGACCGCGGCCAGACACTGCTCGCCAGGCTCGATGCCGGGGAGTCGTTGTGAAGAAAAGCGAACTCCCGGTCAAAAAATGCGTGGTCTGCGGATTGGATTTCGCCTGGCGCAAGAAATGGGCGCGCTGTTGGGACGAGGTGCGCTACTGCTCGCAGCGTTGCCGACGACACAAGCCGTCAGCACCGGGCAGCCCGCCCGCCTGAACACCTGTTGGACCGCTAGCCGCCGCGTGCAAACCGAGGAATGTCCAGCCCCAGGTTTTCACGCAGTGTCGTGCCTTCGTACGCCGTGCGGTACACCCCTCGTTCCTGCAACAACGGAATGACGTCCTGGGTGAACCGCTTGAATTGCTCTGGGTGCCCGATATAGAGGTTGAAACCATCCACGGCGCGCGCCTCGAACCACTCGGCCATTTTCCGCGCGACGGTGTCGGCGTTGCCCACGAAGGCACCCGGACGCAGTTGTCGACCAAATTCAACGGCCTGGCGCAAGGTAAAACCCTTATCGCGCGCCTGGTCGGCAATGCGTTTGGCTGCGGTAAAGAAGCTGCTGCGCGCGGCCTCCAGGCTTTCTTGCGGAAACGGCGCATCCAGGTCGTACTGGCTGAAATCATGCCAACCGAAGTTGCGTCCGAACTCCTTCAGGGCGAGTTCAAAACTATGGTCGACGTGATGGTAATGCTGCTCGATTTCACGTGCATGCGCGTCGGTGTCGCCGACATAGACTTCTGCGCCGGGCATCACCAGCAGGTGCTGCGGGTCGCGGCCCAGCCGCGCCGCCCTGCCCTTTACATCCTGGTAAAACGCCTGGCCCTGCTCGATGCTGGCGGCGTGGGTGAAGATCACGTCGGCGGTAGCGGCACCGAGGGCGCGACCTTGCTCCGAATCACCGGCCTGGAAGATCACCGGCTGGCCCTGAGGTGACCGCTGGATGTTCAGCGGGCCAACCACGGAAAAATGCTCGCCCTTGTGGTTCAGGCTGTGCAGTTTGCTTGGGTCGAGGAACTGGCCGGTGGAGCGGTCGCGTACGAAGGCATCGTCTTCATAGGAGTTCCACAACCCTTGCACCACCTGCACGTGTTCAGCGGCGCGGCCGTAGCGGGTGTCGTAATCGTAATGCTCGTCGCGGCTGTAATTGCCGGCAGTGCCGGCGTCGCCGCTGGTGACCACGTTCCAGCCGGCGCGGCCTTTGCTGATCAGGTCCAGCGATGCCAGGCGCCGCGCGACGTTATACGGCGAGTTATAGGAAGTCGTCAGCGTGCCGACCAGGCCTAGATGCCGCGTGCTCACGGCCAGCGCCGATAACAGGGTCAACGGCTCCAGGCGATTGAGGTAATGGGAGGGCGACCCCGGTGTGATGAACTGGCTGTCGACGATAAACATCAAGTCGAACAGCGCCGCCTCTGCCTGGCGCGCGATGTCGATATACCAGTCGACGTTGACACTGGCATCGGCCGGCAGGTGTGGGTCAAGCCACAGGTTGTGGCGCCCGGGCCCACCGCAGCCCATGGTCAGGGCGCCCAGTTTCAGCTGTCTTTTGCTCATGTCCACGTATTCCAGCCCAAGTGACTAAGGGCGCATACAGTGAGCGACTCGCCCCGCCGTGTAAAATAACCACAATGCATAACCTAATTCATTAACAATGCCGAAAGCGCATTTAATGCGCCTGCCGTGCCTGTGCGGCCCCATGCACTGACATTGCGCAGCGCCCGGCACCACCTACACTCATCTGAATCCTGCGACGCCGTGCCCTTGATACCCGGCCGGTCCGTTGCACCTGCACGCAATGCTCGACAAAAAAAGCAGTTAACCAACTGATTAATAGAGTAACTATGAAAGAGCACCCGCGGCAGCGTGTATTCAGACCGCAACAGGTGGCACACCTTCTGGCGCCCTTGAGCCTGCTATGCCTCGCCCTCGCCGGCTGTACGGTCGGGCCGGATTTCGTGCGCCCGGATGCGCCGGCGAATGCCGACTACTCTCGCGAAAAACTCAGCACCACTGCCCAGGCCGATATCGACACCGGGGGCGCGGCGCAGCGGTTGATCGCCGGGATGGATATTCCCGGTCAATGGTGGGCGCTCTTCCGTTCGCCAGCCCTCAATGCCCTAGTTGAAGAGGCCTTGCGTGCCAACCCGGACGTGAGCGCCGCGCAAGCCGCGCTGCGCCAGGCCAACGAGTTGGTGTATGCCGACCAGGCGTCACTGTTTCCCTCGGTCAGTGGCAATGTGCAAAAAGCCCGCGAGAAAGTCTCCGGCGTCACTTCGGGGTTGCCGGAGTCGCCGATTCTCACCGTCAGTTCGGCCTCGTTGAGCGTGTCCTATGCGCCCGATGTGTTTGGCGGTACGCGCCGGCAAATCGAAGCCACCTCGGCGCAGGCCGAGTACCAGCGCTTCCAGCTGGAGGCGACGTACCTGACCTTGACCGCCAATGTGGTCAATACCGCGATCAGCCTGGCGTCGGTGCGAGACCAGATCGCCGTCACCGAGGAAATCATCCGCCTGCAGGGCGGCCAGCTCGACTTGCTGCAAGCCCAGCGGCGCCTGGGCGCCATCAGTGATGCCGACGTGCTCACGCAACAGACCGCGCTGGCACAGTCGCGCGCGACCTTGCCGCCGTTGCAAAAGCAATTGGCGCAGACGCGCAACCAACTGATGGCCTACCTCGGTCGCTTCCCCAATCAGGATCAGGGTGAGCGTTTCAACCTGGCCTCCCTGCAACTGCCGCAGGCACTGCCGGTCAGCCTGCCTTCCGACATGGTCGCGCAGCGGCCGGATGTGCGCTCTGCACAGGCGCAATTGCACCAGGCCAGCGCTGACATTGGTGTGGCCGTGGCCAACCAACTGCCGCAGTTCAGCATCACCGGGTCATTGGGCTCCACGGTGGCGGGCGGCACCAAGCTGTTTTCGTCCGGCTCCGGCGTGTGGAGCCTGGCCGGCTCGATCACTCAGCCACTGTTTGATGCCGGCGCGCTCGAACACCGCAAACGCGCGGCCGTGGCGGCCTATGACGAATCGGCGGCGCGCTATCGCGGCACCGTGCTGACCGCGTTCCAGGACGTGGCCAACGCGCTCCGGGCGCTGGAAGCCGACGCTGACGCACTCAACCAGCAGGTCGTGGCGGAACGCTCCGCGCAAGCCAGCCTGGATCTGGTGCAAGCCCAGTTCCGTCTCGGCGCCGTGGCGTACATCAACCTGCTCAACGCCCAGCAAACCTACCAGAACACTGCGTTGGCACGTGTCAGGGCACAGGCTGCGCGCTACAGCGACACCACGGCGCTGTTCCAGGCACTGGGTGGCGGCTGGTGGAACCGCGCGGATGTGGACCCCGCGACAAAGGGCCGCCCGGATCGCTTCGGCCTGCCGTCGTGGCAGGAAATCATGCCGGCCACGAAAAAGCCTGCGCCCAGCGACTCGGCGCGGTTCGACTGAACTGAATCATTGAAACAGTGAGATTCTCCATGGCTGACGTCCAGACTGCCTCTCCCCTGCCTCCCGAACCCAGCGCACCGGGCAGCCCACGCAAGCGCCGGTTATGGCGGCCGATGCTGATCATGGTCGCGGTGGTGCTGGTGATCGTGGCGATCATTGCCGGGGTGAAATTCGTGCAGATTTCGGCACTGATCGCCCAGTCCAAGGCGCCGTTGCCCGCCGCCGTAGTGACGGCCATGCACGTGCCGTTCAGCGAGTGGCAACCCAGCGTCTCGGCCGTGGGGTCAATGAAGGCGGTTCGCGGCGTGGATGTGACCACCGAGGTCGGCGGTATCGTGCGCACCCTCGGTTTCAAACCTGGCCAAGAGGTACCGGCCCAGGCCCTGTTGGTGCAACTGAATGCCGATTCCGACATCGCGCAACTGCATTCGCTTGAGGCCACGGCCGACCTGGCGGTGATCGTGCTCAAGCGCGACAAAGCCCAACTGGCGGTCAACGCCGTGTCCCAGGCCCAGGTCGACACCGACACCGCCGACCTGAAGGCCAAGCAAGCGGCAGCCGAGCAACAGCGCGCGCTGGTGGCGAAGAAAACCATTCGCGCGCCGTTTGCCGGGCGGATCGGCATTACCAGCGTCAACCCGGGGCAATACCTCAACCCCGGCGACAAAATCGCCACGCTGCAGACGTTCGACCCGATCTACATCGACTTCACCGTGCCGCAAACCCAGCTCGAAGCCATCGCCATCGGCCAACCCGTCGCAGTGACCGCCGACGGCCTGTCCAACCAGACCTTCACCGGGCGCGTCAGCACCATCGATACCCAGTTCGACTCGACCACGCGCAACGTCACCGTCGAAGCGACCGTCGAGAACCCCAGGCAAAGCCTGGTGCCCGGCATGTTCGCCCGCGCCGTCGTGACCTCCGGGACGCCGCAGCGCTACCTCACCGTGCCGCAGACCGCAGTCACCTACAACCCTTACGGCACCACCGTATTCATCGCGACGTCGGCGAAGAACGACAAGGGCGAGGACGTGCTGACGGCGCAGCAGACCTTTATCCAGACCGGGCCGACCCGTGGCGACCAGGTAGCGATCCTGTCCGGCGTGAAGGAAGGCGACCTGTTGATCACCAGCGGCCAGATGAAACTCAAGAATGGCTCGCCGGTGAAGGTCGATAACAGCGCGGCACCGCTCAATGACCCGGCCCCGACTCCCCAAGAACATTAAAGGTGTCCCATGAAGCTTACCGATACCTTTATCCAGCGACCGGTGTGGGCCGTGGTCGTGTCGCTGTTCATCCTGATCCTGGGGCTGCGCTCGATCTTCGAATTGCCGGTCAACCAATGGCCGCGCACCGAAAATACCGTGGTGACCATTACTACCTCCTATTACGGGGCGGACGCGTCCACGGTCGCAGGCTTTATTACCCAGCCGCTGGAGTCGGCGATTGCCCAGGCCCAGGGCATCGACTACCTGGCCTCTTCAAGCATCACCGGGATCTCGACCATCACCGCCACGCTGCGGCTGAACTACGACGCGAGCAAGGCGCTGACCGAGATCAACACCCAGGTCAACTCGGTCAAGAACCAACTGCCGGCCCAGGCCCAGGAACCGGTGCTGACCATTGCCGTCGGGCAGACCACCGATGCGATGTACCTGGGCTTCTACAGTGACACCCTGCCGACCAACAACATCACTGACTACCTGGTGCGCGTGGTCAAGCCCAAGCTGGATTCGATCCAGGGCGTGCAGACCGCCGAAATCCTCGGCGGGCGCCAGTTCGCCCTGCGCGCCTGGCTCGACCCGGACAAACTGGCGGCGCATAACGTCACCGCGCAGGACGTGTCGACGGCCCTGGCCAACAACAACTACCTGTCGGCCGTCGGCTCCACGCGCGGGCAGACCGTGACCGTGGACCTCACCGCCGGCACCGATCTGCACACGGTGGATGAGTTCAAACAGCTGGTGATCAAGCAGAAAGGCGATGCACTGGTGTACCTGGCGGACGTGGCGACAGTCACCCTCGGCGCCGAGAGCTATGACAGCAGCGTGGCATTTTCCGGCAAGCGCTCGGTGTTCATCGGCATCAAGGTAGCCCCCACCGCGAACATCCTCACGGTCGCCGACAGCGTGCGCCAGGCGTTCCCCGAGCTGCAATCGCAACTGCCCACCGGCGTGCGCGGCGACATCGTGTATGACTCCACCGCGTTCATCAACACCTCGATCTACGAGGTGGTGAAGACCCTGGTCGAGGCGATGATCATTGTCTCGGTGGTCATCTACCTGTTCCTCGGCTCTTTCCGGGCGGTGATTGTGCCCCTGGTGGCGATCCCGCTGTCGCTGGTCGGCACCTTCTTCGTCATGTACCTGCTCGGTTACTCGATCAACCTGCTGACCCTGCTCGCGCTGGTGTTGGCGATCGGGCTGGTGGTCGACGACGCAATCATCGTGGTGGAAAACGTCGACCGACATATCAAGGAAGAAGGCAAAGGTGTGCTGGAGGCCGCGTTGGTGGCGGCGCGCGAACTGGGCGGGCCGATCATTGCGATGACGGTGGTGCTGATTGCTGCGTACGTGCCCATCGGCTTGCGCAGCGGCCTGACGGGCGCGCTGTTCAAGGAGTTCTGTTTTTCGCTGGCGGGCGCGGTCACCGTATCGGCCGTGGTGGCGTTGACGCTGTCGCCGATGATGACCTCCAAGCTGTTCAAGACCGGCCAGGAAGAAGGTCGCTTCGCGCGCCGCCTCGATCAGTATTTTGACTGGCTGCGCGGGCGCTATCACCGCGTGCTGTCCGGCGGGCTGGATATCTGGCCGGTGCTGGTGACGTTTGGCTTTGTGCTGTTCCTGCTGGTCGCCGCCAGTGGCATGACCGCCAAGAGCGAGCTGTCGCCGACCGAAGACCAGGGCCTGGTGTTCATGCAGATCAAAGGCCCGCCGACCGCCTCGCCGCAGCAGATGGAGCGGATTGCCGACCAGGCGTTCCAGATCGCCAGCAAAGAGTCCGAGTACGCGCAAATGTTCCAGCTCACCGGCCTGCCGGCGCTCAATCAAGGCCTGGGCGGCGTGCTGCTCAAGACCTGGGATGATCGGACCCGCTCCCAGGCCCAGCTGATTCTGGACCTGCAGCAAAAGTGGAACCAGGTGCCCGGCGCAACCATCGCCGCCTTTCCGTTGCCGTCGCTGCCGGGGGCCCAAGGGTTGCCGGTACAGTTCGTGATCACCACCACTGATTCGGTGGAAAACCTCAATGAGGTCGCGCAAGCGGTGATGGCCGAGGCACAGAAGCAGCAGCTGTTCTGGTTCTCCGACATGGACCTGAAACTCGACAAGCCCCAGGCGCGACTGGTGGTCGACCGGGAAAAAATCGCTGCATTGGGCATGACCCAGGCCGATGTCGGCGCGGCGCTGTCGGCGGCCCTGGGCGGCAACTACGTCAACTACTTCTCCACTGCCGGGCGCTCGTACAAAGTCATTCCCCAGGTGCTGCAGGTCAACCGCCTCAACCCGGAGCAGATTCTCGACTACTACATTCGCACGCCCGCCGGTGCCATGATCCCCGCGCGCACCGTGGCGCACATCGAGACGTCGACGCAGCCGGAGTCGATCAACCACTTCCAGCAACTCAATTCGGCCACGCTTTCCGGCGTGAGTGGCGTGGCCCAGGGCGAACTGCTGGCCAAACTCAATACGATCCTCAACAACGTGGCGCCGTCGGGCTATACCTCCGACTTTTCCGGCGAGTCGCGGCAGTTCATGCAGGAATCCGGTGGCTTCGTCGGGCTGCTGATGTTCTCGATCCTGATCGTCTACCTGGCGCTGGCCTTCCAGTTCGAAAGCTTCCGCGACCCGGTGGTGATCCTGTTCTCGGTGCCACCGGCGCTGTTTGGGGCATTGGCGTTTATCACCATGGGTTACGCCTCGATCAATGTGTACACCCAGGTGGGCCTGGTGACGCTATTGGGGCTGATCACCAAGCACGGGATTCTGATTGTGCAGTTCGCCAACGAACTGCAGCGCGCAGGCCACAGCAAACGTGAGGCCATTGAAGAAGCGGCCGCCGTGCGCCTGCGGCCGATCCTGATGACCACGGCGGCCATGGTCCTGGGCGTGGTGCCGCTGGTCTGGGCCTCCGGCGCCGGGGCTGCGGGTCGACATGACATGGGGCTGGTGATCTTTGCCGGGCTGTCGATCGGCACGCTGTTGACGCTGTTCATGGTGCCGGCGATGTACCTGTTTATCGGTGCCACGCACCATCGAGAGATCGAACAACCGGTGTATGAGAGTTGAGCCAGTGCACAGCCCGCTGTGCACTGGCGTGCTTACAGGATCGAGATCGGGTACTGAACGATCAGGCGGTTCTCGTTGAAGCTGTTGGTGTTACCAAAGCTTCGACGCTGTGTCGCATTGCGCCAGCGCAGGTTCAATGAGCGCAACGGCCCGCTCTGCAGCGTATAGCCCACTTCGGTTTCGCGCCCGCGTTCGCGACCATCACTCACGGCGCCGGCGTGCACATTGCTGCCCTTGATGAACCTGTTCATCAGCGTCAGCCCCGGCACCCCGACGGCCGCAAAGTTGTAGTCATGCCGCACCTGCCAGGAACGCTCGTTGGCCAGGTCGTAACTGGAGCCATAGCTGTCGTTCGCCAGGGTCGCCCCACTGGTGCCGGCGACCCGCTGCAGGCCGGTTTCACCGGTGAGACGTTGCAGGCCGACGTAGAAGGTGTGGCCGCCGGTCTTCAGGGAAAACAGGCCCGACAGCGTGCGGTTGTCCTCGCTGCCGGCCAACGCGGCGCCATCTTGCGTGCCGATGAAATAGCCAATATTGGCACCCAGGCTGATGCTCTCGGTGATCGGCTGGGTGTGCAGCAGCTGGAAGTATTGCTGCTGGTAAACGTCTTCGAGTTGGCCGTACCAAGCCGCAACCACTGTGTGTTCGTGGTTGAACGTATAGTCGCCGCCGATGAAATTGAACGCATCCGATTCGATGCTGTTCCTGCCGTGCAACACCGTGCCGACACTGTTCTGCGACAGCTTCTGCATGCTGGCGTCGTTACGCTGGCTGTTGCCGCGAAATTGACCGCCGTACAGGGTCACGTTGGGGATTTCCCGCGAGGTGATTTGCGCGCCTTCGAGGGTCTGCGGCAGCGAACGGCCATCGTCGGCACGCAGTATCGGCAGGACCGGCATCCACTCGCCGATTTTCAGCTCGGTCTTGGAAAACCGCGCCTTGCCGGCGACAGCCAAGCGGCCAAAGTCATCAGCCGGCCGGTTGCCGTCGTGGGTCGGCAACAACTGCGTGCCGTAAGTGCCCCGGCCGCCGTCCAGCTTGATCGCCAACATGCCCAGCGCGTCCAGGCCAAAGCCGACGGTGCCCGAGGTAAAACCCGACTTCGCATCGAGGATAAAACTTTGTGTCCACTCCGCGGCCTGGCCATGCCCGGTAGACCCCGGCAGGGCTTTGGAGGCGCCGTTATCGACAAAGTCACGGCTCATGTAGAAGTTGCGCAGCACCAGGTTGGCCTTCGCATCCTCGATAAACCCATCGGCCTGCACCAGGCCGGAGAAGCCCAGTGCAATGACCACGACGTTGCTTTTCACACGCTGAAAATTGAGGCTCATTATTATGCTTCCCATTGTTTTTTGAGCGCAGCGATCCCGTCCCCGACCACCGTCGCCGGGGCGGTTTACACAGAAAAGGTCAGGTGTTGGCAGGCAGCGCCGCCAGTGACGAGGGGCGTCGTGGACGCCGTGCCACCCAGGACAACAGGCAGGTCAGCAGCACCGAGCCGATGGCCGCGCCGACCCACAGTTGCGAAAGGGTGTTGAAGTCGTAGAGTTTGATGCCGGTGGCCGACAGCGTGGTGCCACGCTGGATGATGACGCCGGTGAGCATCTCGCCGGCTGCCGCGCCGATGTAGCTGACAATCCCGATCATGCCCAACGCCGCGCCAGCCGCCGCCTTGCCGGCAATATCAACGGCCATCAGGCCGCCGAGGAAGCACAGCAATGCCCCCAGCGAACTGCCGAATATCACCATCGACAGCACGTCCATCCAGTAATGCCCGGCCGGGCCATACAGAAACAACGCCAGGCCCCCTGCGTTCATGACGCCGAAGACCACCGCCAGGCCATGGCGGCGGCCGGCGAAAAAGCGATCGGAGATCAGCCCGCTCAAGCCCGTACCGGCGATCCCGCAGATGCTCGCCACGGAAATCAGCGTGGACGCGGTCAGGGTGTCGTAGTGCTTGGCGTTTTCCAGGAAGAACACGCCCCAGGAGTTGACCGCATAGCGACCGACATACATCAGGCACGAAGCGAGTGCCAGCAGCCAGAGCGCCGGGCTCTTGAGCAATAACCATTGAATCGCCGCAACACTGGTGACGGTGCCTTTGATTTCCAGTGCGGGCTTGGAATTGACCGGTGCAAAGCCTTCGCTTTCCGGCGAGTCGGCCATGAACGCAAACACCAGCACGATGCCGAGCAAGCCCATGGCGGTCGCCAGCCAGTAGCCGTACTGCCATCCCCACGTGACCACGACCGCGGCGACAGCGACATACGTCAGCGCTTCGCCGAGGTTGTGCGCAATCGACCAGAAGCCGTAATAGGTACCCCGCTCCCGGTCGCCATACCAGCGCGCCAGGGACACCACGCATGGCCCGACGCCCATCGACTGCGCCCAGCCATTGATGCCCCAGGCCAGGGTCAGGATCACCGCGTTGGTGGTCAAGCCCATGCAGGCATTCACCAGCGCACTCAGGGCCAGGCCAAGCATCATGAAGCGGCGCACATTGGCATGGTCGGCGAGAAAGCCGTTGACCAATTTACCGATGGCATAGGTGAAGAACAGCGCCGAGCCGATCATCCCCAATTCGCTGGGGCTGAGGATGTCCTGGGACACCAGCGCGGGCTTGACCACGTTGAACGACAACCTGCAGACATAAAACAATGCATAACTGAGTGACATCGACAGCAAGGTTTGCAGGCGGATGCGCCTGAAGAGTTGGGGGTCGATTTCGGGCTCCAGCGCGCGCGCTGGTGCAGCCTTGAGCAAGCTCAATAGAGATTTCATAGCCGACAGTTCCTGTTTTTATTGTGCTGTACGTGCTTTAAAAGGTGCTGCTGCGATCAGGCGTCCAGGGCATTCCCAAGCATCGAGGCGACTTGGGCGTAGACCTGCGGGTTGGCCACCAGCAACGGATTGCCCTCGGTCAGGCCGTGGTTGCGCAGAAAGTCATTGCTCACGCCGCCCGCCTCCTTCACCAGTACCAGCCCGGCGAGGCAGTCCCAGCTGTTGATGTGGGTTTCGTAGTAACCGATCAGCCGGCCTGCGGCGACGTAGGCCACCATCAGCGCGCCCGAACCATTGCGAATGAAGGTACCGCCCTCCTCCAGCAACTGCGCGATAAAGGGAATGAAATGTTGCTTGCCGCGCCGATGGGAGGTGCCTACGCCCATCACGCCATGAGCAATATCGGGCGCCGTGTGCACGCTCAGCCGCTGCTGATTGAGCCAGGCACCTTGGCCGTTGCAGGCATGGAACAACTCGTCGTGCACCGCGTCCGCCACGGCGCCCAACCACGGCTCGCCGTCGACCATCAGGCCGATGGACACGCACCAACTGTGCAGGCCGTTGACGAAACAGCTGGTGCCATCGATGGGATCGACCACCCAGATGCACTGCGCATCAAGGGTCGCGCCGCCTGTCTCTTCCCCCAGGAACCCATCCTGCGGAAACCGCTCGGCCAAGCGCTGCTTGATGTAGGCCTCGGTGTCCTGGTCGACGATGCTGACCAAGTCCTGGAGCTGGTCGCCCTTGTGGCTGACGACCAAGCTGTCGCGCTGCCGGTAAGGCTCGAGTGCGCGCCGCGCGGCTTGCATGGCCAGCTCCTGCGCACAGGCATAACGCTGTTGCAGGTCTTCAGGACTCAGCGGTGTGCAGCGCTGTTGGCTACTTTGCATGGGCTACCCCCTTGTTGGATGTGTGAATTTCAGCGCTTTGCACACGTGTGCAAAGCAAGTGCAAAAAAATGGCGGACCTGCCGCCATTCACACTGAACCGCTTTATAAGGCACGAAAAAAATATTCGTTTCAACATATTTTTAAACTATTTATTCCAACGTACTGCGCCGTTGAATCAACTGCACCGGCACCATGAAAGGCTGCTCCACGGCCGCGTTGAGCGTGGCAGCCACTGCCTGCCGGGCCAAGGCCTCGGGGTCCTGGCGGACGGTGGTCAGGGCGTAGGCATCGTGGCCCGCCTGGGGAATATCGTCAAAACCGACCACCGCCACATCCCGGGCAACCTGCAGGCCCAGCTTGAATCGCAGGGCGTCCATCACCCCCAGGGCCAGCAGATCGGTGGCGCAAAAAATCCCGTCTGGGCGCGTCGGCTGTGCAAACAGGGCCAGCGCGGCGTCCACGCCTGCGGCGTAACCCCCGACGGCCTCGTAATGTTCGGCCAAGGGCGCCAGGCCGGCCTCGGCGACGACCTGGCGAAACCCCTGCAGGCGTTGTCGTGAGCTGTAATTGCCCTCGCTCTGGCCGACGAAGGCCAGGCGGGTCGCGCCGCTGCGCAGCAATTCACGCGCCGCCAACCGGCCCCCTTCGACATGGTCGCTGACCACCAGGTTGGCACCCTGCAGGTGCGCATCGCAATTGATCATGGTCAACGGCACTTGCCGATTCAGGTAGCGCTCCACCTGCTCGCTGGACGCTGCCGCCGAGGTGAGGATCACCCCGGCCACTTGATAGCTCAGCAACTCCTGCATCGAGCGTTCGAGTTGTTCCGGGTCATTGGCGTTCATCAGCAGCGGCATCAAGCCGTGCAGGCTCAAATGGTGGGTCAAGGGCCCCAGCAGGCTCGCGAGGAACGGGTTTTCGAACCCGGCGGTGATGATGCCGACAAAATTGCTGCTGCCCTTGTTCATGGTCCTGGCAATCAGGTTGACCTGGTAACCCAGCGCCTCGGCAGACTTCATCACCCGTTCGCGCATGCGTGGCGACACGCTGGCGCCCGGCGTAAAGGTACGGGAGACGGCAGAGCGTGAAACCCCGGCATGCAGGGCGACGGCTTCGGCGTTGATAATGTCCGGGCTAGGCATGTAGGCAAAGTCGGCCTGAAGGAGAAGGCAGCATTCTGGCAGCGCAAAAACCTGAAGTCGACGGCAACGGCGCAGTTGCTGGCAGGAAAAAACACAGGCTAACCTATGTGCTAGAGGCATAGCCCATTCTCAAACGTCATAATCCTACGTTTTCCTACATGGTAATCTCACATCCCTACCAATAGGCATTGATCGTTTGTCGACAATGGCCCCAACCAGGAAAGATCATGCCAAGAAAGTCACACTCAGCCCTGCGTCGTAATTTCCGTGAATTGCTTGCAACGCCTACGTGCGTTGAAACCGCGTCCGTATTCGACCCGATGTCGGCGCGTATCGCCGCCGACCTGGGTTTTGAGGTGGGTATCCTGGGTGGCTCCGTCGCCTCGTTGCAGGTACTCGCCGCACCCGATTTTGCCTTGATCACGCTGAGTGAATTCGTCGAGCAGGCCACCCGCATCGGCCGCGTCGCCCAGTTGCCGTTTATTGCTGACGCCGACCACGGCTACGGCAATGCCCTGAACGTCATGCGTACCGTCGAAGAACTCGAACGTGCCGGTGTCGCCGCGCTCACCATCGAAGACACGTTGCTGCCCGCGCAATTCGGGCGCAAATCCACCGACCTGATCTCCATCGAGGAAGGCATCGGCAAAGTCAGGGCAGCCCTGGAAGCACGCGTCGATCCGGAATTGGCGATCATCGCCCGCACCAACGCCGGCGTCTTGCCCACCGAAGCCGTGATCGAGCGGACCCTGGCCTATCAAAAGGCCGGTGCGGACGGGATCTGCATGGTCGGTGTCAGCGACTTCGAGCACCTGGAGAAAATCGCCGAAAACCTCACCGTGCCGTTGATGTTGGTGACTTACGGCAACCCCAAGCTCAATGACAGCCAACGCCTGGCAAGCCTCGGTGTACGCGTGGTCGTGGCGGGTCACGGCGCCTACTTTGCTGCAATCAAGGCCACCTACGACAGCCTGCGCGCGCAGCGCCAGTTGACCCACAGCACCTCCAACCTCAGTGCCACCGAACTGACGCACACCTACACGTTGCCGGAAAACTACGTGGCCTGGGCGCAAGAGTTCATGGACGTCAAAGAGTAATACCCGGGCGGAACGAGGGGGTCACCCCCTCCTCCACACCCCGCTTCAGATGAAGAACCGGTTGCCCGGCCGTGGCAATCCCAGGTTCTCGCGCAAGGTTGCCCCTTCATACTCGCGCCGAAAAATCCCCCGCGCCTGCAACTCAGGCACGACGTGGTCGACAAAATCATCGAGCCCGCCCGGCAGCCACGGGAACATCACGTTGAAGCCGTCACTGCCCTCCTCCTCCAGCCATTGCTGCATCTCGTCAGCAATACTCTGGGCGGTGCCCACGAACGACAGGCCGGCATACCCGCCAAGGCGCTGGGCCAATTGACGCACGGTCAGTTGCTCGCGATCGGCCAGGGCCAGCACACGTTCGCGCGAGCTCTGGCTGCCGTTGGTTTCGGGAATTGCCGGCAGGTAGCCGTCCGGGTCGAATTTGGACGCGTCCGTACCCAGCGCAACCGACAGCGAGGCAATTGCGCTCTGCTCATGCACCAGGCTGTCGAGGTGCGCACGAATGCGGCGTGCGTCTTCAAGCGTGTCGCCCACCACCACAAAGGCGCCAGGCAGGATCTTGAGGTGGTCGGGGTTGCGCTGGATCAGGCGCATGCGCCGCTTGATATCGGCATAGAAGGCCTTGCCCTCCTCCAGGTTGCCCGGCGCGACGAAGATCACTTCGGCGGTTTCTGCCGCCAGTTGCCGCCCGGGCTCGGAGGAGCCGGCTTGCACGATCACCGGCCAGCCCTGTACCGGGCGGGCAATGTGCAGCGGGCCGCGCACGTTCAGGTAGCGCCCCTTGTGATCGAGGGTGTGCAGCTTGTCGGGGTCGAAGAACACGCCGCTGTCGGCATCGCGAATAAACGCATCGTCGGCCCAACTGTCCCACAGCCCGGTGACCACGTCGTAGAACTCGCGGGCACGGGCGTAGCGCTGATCATGCGAATAGGCCTCGTCCAGGCCGAAATTCAGCGCGGCATCCGGGTTGGCGGTGGTGACGATATTCCAGCCGGCGCGGCCATTGCTCAGGTGGTCCAGGGAGGCAAAGCGCCGGGCAATGTGGAAGGGTTCGTCATAGGTGGTGGACGCGGTGGCCACCAGCCCGATGTGCTCGGTCGCCTGGCTCAAGGCCGACAACAGCGTGAACGGCTCGAACGAGGTCGCGGTATGGCTGCGCTTGAGTGCCTCGGTGGGCATGTTCAGCAAGGCCAGGTGGTCGGCCATGAAGAAGGCGTCGAACCGACCGCGCTCAAGGGTTTGCGCAAAGCGCTTGAGGTGCGCGAAATTGAAATTGGCGTCACGAAAAGCGCCGGGATAGCGCCAGGCGCCGGTGTGGATACTGGCCGGACGCATGAACGCGCCCAGCTTGAGTTGGCGTTGTGCAGTCATGAAGCACTCCCAGGAAATAGTCCTCCAGCATCGTCCGGCTGGACTTTTGCTGTCCAATAATCAAACGTGCTGGCTTATTCCTTGAAGTACCACCGTGCCCTGTCGTGAGGTTTAGCCATGCAGACCGTTTTTCACTTTGCCTTCAATGTCACCGACTTGGACCGCGCCAGGGCCTTTTACGGCGGCGTGCTCGGTTGCGAGGAAGGCCGCAGCACCGAGACGTGGGTCGATTACGATTTTTTCGGGCACCAGCTGTCATTGCACTTGGGCACACCGTTCAAGACCGAAAACACCGGGCATGTCGGCAAGCACCTGGTGCCGATGCCGCACTTCGGCCTGGCCATGGCCCTGGAAGACTGGCAAGCCACCGCCGAGCGCCTGACCCAAGCTGGCACCGACTTTGTGTTGCAACCGCAAGTACGCTTTGCCGGTGAGCCCGGCGAGCAGTGGACGATGTTTTTCCTCGATCCGTTTGGCAACCCTATCGAGTTCAAGGGGTTCAGGTCGATGAGTGCGCTGTATACGCGTTGAATCGCGTGGGTGAGTCCGCCTACGGTGACGATCCCGCCGATCAACCCGGACTGAATCACCGCCTTGTCCGCTGACATGCCACTGTAGAAAGGAGGATTGACGGCAAGGCGCAACAGCCTGGTTACACGGTTTGGGTCATTTTGCAACTCTGCCAATTCTGGCCTTTTGCCTCTATTCTTTACCGCCGACCTGTATCAATTATCGAAAAGGACTCCGATGTCGACCCCAATTCGCCGTAACCCAGTGACTGTGCTTTGGGAGATCATCTCGGCCTCTGGGCTTGCTTCATCGCCTCACGTTGCGGTAGAGCAAATAGCTTGCCTAATCACAATCAAGTACTTGGAGCACCTTGGTCATGAAGCACTGTGGTCTTCACTGCTTGAAAAGCGCGATCCGGCGGCATTTCTAGTTAAAGACGGGTTTCCCGCCTTACGCAGAGCGGAAACCGACACTTCTCAGTCCGTCATTCGCGTGGATCCCAATGGCCTGTTCAATGATGCCTATTTTCAGCTTGAGACCACCAAGCCCGAGGCATTGATCCGGTTGTTGGAAGCCGTCGACGAGTTATTTTTTTTTGGCGAGTCAGAGTTGTCCAACCGTCCCTCCGCTGGAGATGCATTCGACGAGTTGCTGAGCATCGCCGCTGTCGGTGGGAATTCGCTGAATACCACGCCACGCGCGCTGTCACGTTTTGTCGTGGCACTACTCGATCCGACCGTAGGCAAGCGCTGGATAGACCCGGCCGTAGGGACCGCACGATTATTGCTCGACGCAGAGCATTACGTGAGTGGCATGGGAGGCCAGGTACCCAAGACGCCTGCCGGTGTTGACGTCGATAAGTCGGTGGCGCGCATTGGCTGGGTAAATTTACTCTTGCACGATTTGGATCCGGTACCGCTGCACGTGGGCAATAGTATCGCCGGTGCTAAAGAATCAACGATGAAACTCAGCAGGCTCCTGCACCGGGGACACTATGATTTTGTCATGAGTGACTTGCCATTTGGCACTATCGGTGATCGCGTACAAGATGACAAAGCTAATTTCCTGCCTTCTCACACACTCAACGAGAAAGAAAAACTCATACAACGGATGGAGTTACTTTTCATCTGGCGCTCCCTCGACTTACTCGTCGTCGGTGGGCGCGCTGCATTGGTTATTCCCCAAAGCGTATTGTACGGGACTGCCAAGGAACAACGCAGGTTGCGCCAGGAGCTGATGACCCAGCAGATCGTTGAGGGTGTGATTCTGCTCCCCGAGTGGATGCCTCAACAATCGAACCCGATGGCATTGCTGCTTTTCAAAAAAACAGTCTCATCAGCAGCCACCTATGACATATCCTCAGGCTCGCGGCCACGTACGACAAGCATTTGGTTCTACGAGATTGGAGCAGAGCATTCCTCCGCGTCTGGCGATGATGATTTTTATGACGCACTTGTGCACTACCGACGTCAACTGCAGGGACATGAGCTGGAAAGTGAATATTATTACCAGCCGGCCCTTGATGACGATCAGTCCAGTGAACATGTGAGCCTGCACACCAGTGACCTGGACGCAGACGTTGCTTATCGTCAGATGATGCGGTTTTTGCCCCGCCCCGCCGCCCGGACAAAGCAATGGCGGATACCCGTTCGTGAATGGATCCATAACCCTGAATGGCGTGATGCGGAAGGCCGCACAGTGGGCTCCCACGATAGTGATCATCAAGTTCGCCCGGAGTACGAGGCCTTTCACGAATCGCATCTGTACGTTAATCAAGAGTTAAAACCAGGTTTACTCGAGCCCGGTTGTATTGAGGCGCGACGCTGGAGCCTGGATATCAATGACTATCGATGGCCAGAGGCGCCGCTCGCCAGTGAGGGAACCAGCGCACTGGAGCTGATTGACGAATTGGTGGGAATTGAAAAGGACATACTTAACAGGTTGGAAAGCCTGCGTTCGCTACTGGCAGGAGAGGACCGATGAATGCGCCTGCCCATTGGCGCCGAGTGAGCCTTCTGGACGTATGCACACTGAACCCGCGCCCCCGATTGAGTGCTGATGTCAAAGTAGATTATGTCGACTATTCGAATATTGACGATGCCACAGGCGTCATTACCTCAAGCAGGGATCGAGCATCCGGAGAAGTGCCAAGAGGCGCGTCGACGTTCCGGAATGGGGATGTGTTATTTGCTGGTGTGACCGCAGAGCATTGGAAGTCGGCGTTGGTATCCGACTTGAAGCATGAGTATGGAAAGGGGCCTAATCTGACCGTCTTGCGCCCTGGCCCAGAACTTTCGGCAGCTTACCTTTGGCACTTTTTTCAACAGCCTTGGATAAGGCAGCAAGCGTCACGCATGAACACATCCACCCTCAGCCAACCGATCCTGCCGCATTCCTTTTTCAAGAACATACGCATCACTTTGCCACCATTCGATGAACAGCTGTATATCGTGGACGCATTAGAACAGGCCAGTATCGTCCCCTATCGCCACGCGTTGCAGCGTGTCCAGCAACTCAAAGGCGAGTTGGCTGCTCACCTGATGCTACCTCAGCGCTCATTTGAACCCGGTTGGTCGCTGTTCAAGATTGACGACATCTGCCAGATCAATCCGGCAGAGCATCTATCAGGGGCACCCGCTCCGTCATTAGATGATGAAGTGGTGTACTTCCCAGGGCAGGACCTTTTGACAAACGAGTTGGCTGCAACATCGGTTCGTTATCGCGACATTCCTTTACCTATTCGTCCGGTTCAAGCAGGTGACTTGTTAGTGGGCGCATACACAGACAAAACAGGATACGGTGGCGCGGTGGTGGTGCCCGAGAGTGATACTCCACAGTTTGTGGCACGGGCACTCACCGTATTGAGACCCGAACCTACAGTATCGTCGCATTATCTCGCCGAACTTCTGCAATCCACCTGGTTCAACAACCACGTACAGCGCCAGGCGACGCCATCGCACAGGTCTGCCAACGATACAAGCATGCTCGCCCGCCTGAAACTCACACTGCCCAACAGGTACAAGCAAAAGCACATTGTCGATGTCCTGTGCCAAGTCCCTGTGCAAGAAGTCAAGAATACCGTGGCGAAGGCTCGATCGATCTATCACGCATTGGCGCGTGATGCCTTCGATGGCCAATGGTCAAAACGCTGGCGTCCTGCGGGCAACTCAAACTCTGCTGCCGCCCTCCACACAATTGATGATCGCACGCAAATTATTGCTGTTGCGCCCCTGGCCGTAATGCCGTTCAAGCGCGGTAATCGTGCGGGCGCCATCGTCAGCTTATCCAGGTTCCAGCGCCTGGTCTGGCGCGCGCTTCGAAAAAATAACCAGGCATTGATCGTTGATGACCCTGAAAGCTTCGAGATGTTCTGTACTTCGCGCTCTCTGGCCCCCTTACGCGAATTCGTCAGCCATAACCAAGTTCGCCGCACGCTGGAGCAGATCGCCTCGTTGGGCCTCATTCAAAAAATGAGCCTGCCACCTCGCGGCAAAGGGGATGCGAAACCTTATTTGTTAGCGTTCCGTGCGTTCCGGCAAGAGGTCAGTGCGCGAATAGATGAAGATACGAAATTAACTGACGCTCAAATGTTGCGCGCCAGCATATTAGAAGAGGAGATCGGTTTATAAATGCGCCTACGTTACCTGAGCATTGATCGATATCCGCCACTCTCCAACGTGAGAATCTGTTTTTCTGCTGACGCCCCCTGGGACGAACTGGGAGGCGAATCGATTGATTGCGGCATTCATTTTGTTGCTGGCCTCAATGGCAGCGGCAAGAGCCATTTACTGCGAGCGATCTCTTCAATTTTCTTGGGCATGGCAGATGGCGAGCTTCCTGGCTTTCCTTTCACGCTCGTCTACGAATTGGGCAAGGGTGAGCAGTTTCTTGAGATCATTTTTGATAACAGGGATGGTCGAAAAAACGAGGCTGCCATCTGGCAACGGAATAAACCAACCTTCAAGAAAAACTGGGACCTGGATGCTTTTGAGCGGCACCTCGCAGCATTGCGAATGGGTGACCTGCAAGGCTTAACTGCTCGGGTGCCGAAAGGCAGCTACCCTCAAAGCGTGAAAGACCTGCTCCCCAAAGTACTCGCCTACACCTCGGGTTCCTGGAAGCCCTGGCAAGCAATCTGGCAGCCACCGCTCTCCGCAGACGAGCGCCCAGATATTCAGGCTGAAGAACTCTACGATGCGGGCATGGAGCGTCCTGCGGGATGGACCGACCGCGATGAAAGTGCTGCGCGGTTCGCTGGAGCCTCTTACCTTCAGTCGACTCCTGTCGCTCACGTCAATAACGATGCCAGTGATCTGCTCAGTCGACCTTTCCTGCTGAGTGATAACCGGCCTGATGCCGCACTGTTGGCAGTTGCGCTTCACGATGGGCTGGCCAGTCGCAACGCTCAGTCCAAACCACGCCTGACGCAATTGCTCCAGAAAGCAGGATGGCAGCAATTGGTATGTGTGCGGCTACGAATCGACCTCGATAAAGTAAAAAACGCTCCCGCAACCTTCCAGAGAAAGATTCACGATTTACTGTTGATAGCAGGTGAAGTTATAAGCTTGCCTCATCCGACCCGGCTCTTGCGTATGGCGTACTTCGACGTAGACAGTGTGGTTCCTGACACCCGAGTGAAGTGTTTCGACGAACAATTGCGTACGGACAACGTCAAGTATCAGGGAGATGCCCTGACCCTGATGCTAGGGGAACGAAGCGAAAGTCCATTCAGTCGTTTCCACGAATTAATTCGTTGGATGGCGTTGGGTCTGATTGATGACGTTGAAATGTGCATCCGACGCAATGTGAAGCCTGATGACGATGAAGCGTGGCATGACAAAGGCATCATGGCCTACAGCGAGATGTCGGACGGAGAGCAAATGGTCTTGCGCCGTTGGGCGCTCTTCTATTTGCTGGCAGGCGAACCCGATTCGTTGCTTCTGCTGGATGAACCGGAAACACACTTTAACGACAGTTGGAAACGCCAGATCGTCAGCATCATTGAGCACGCAATGGGAAAAGATAACAGCGCCGTGCTAGTGGCTAGCCACTCTTCGATCGTGCTGTCAGACGTGTTTGATCAAGAAGTTATCCATATCAGTAAGAATACAGAGGGGCACGCGACTGCAAGACCGTTGAACACCCGTACATTCGGCACAGACCCTGGTGCGCTGGTCATGAAGGTATTCGACGCTGAAGACAGTATTGGTATACGCGCGAAACAACGAATAGAAGCCTTCCTCACACACGTGAGCCAGACTGCAGCGCCGACACGCGAGGACATCTCGAAACTCGAGTCGGTGATCAACAGCCTGGGCACTGGTTTCTATCGTTCGGAACTGCGCACGGTATTATATCGTTGGAAGCAGTCGGACGATGTCAGAGCACTCAATCAGCTACTGCCGACGTTGGGCGGCCCTATGAAAGAAGGGGTGTTGGAACTGCTCAAGAAGCACATACAGAGCAACGCTCCAGATGCTTAAACCTATTCGCTACAGCAAATGGTCACCCGCGCTGGCAGCGGGTCAAAAACTGATGCGCACGTTTGCATTGTGGCTTTGTCAGCCGACCGTTAAAAAGGTGCACGTGAGTAAAAAAAGTCTGGTTGGCCTACTCAGCACACCTGTTGAAGCGGAATGGCTTTGGCAGTTTCTGCAGCGTGAAGTTGGCAAAGTAACCTTGAAGGTGCGTGCAGAAACAATTGCAGGATTGGATAAAGCCGAAAAACAGTTGTTAACACGATGGGTCACGACCACTACCGACATTGGCAGTCACTTTTCGCTGAACCCTGGGGTCCCTCCACTACCGCTGGAAATTCCTCTAAAAAACAAAGCGGATAGACACGCACTGCAAATACTCATGGAGTCGTTTTACTCGCCGGGATTGAGGCACGGTCTGCCCTATGGTGCAGATGGAGTTGCCACCAGCGATCCATCACAGCACGTCAACTACGAACGATTCAAAACGGACTTCCTGCTGCTGCACAAGGTCGACAAGGATGAGGACGCGAGAGCGGCGTGCGTGATGTGCGGCGCAGAGTTACGCAAAGCCCACATCGATCATTGGGTCGCAAAGGCGTCCTACCCGATGCTTTCCGTGTGCGCAGACAACCTTGTTCCGATGTGTGACGAATGCAATGAAGCACCCAATAAGGGCTCGGAAAAGGTTCATACAAATGGTTCTTTTGAAGAGTGGTTTCATCCTTACAAGCGACATCCAGGAGGCAAGCTGGTTCTTCAACTGAACGAGCCGATACTGGGGGTCAGACTGGCAAGCACCGACCCCGCTGACGTGGGTCGCGTCGCCAATCTGAACAAAGTCTTGAAGTTGGATACGCGCTGGAGCAAAGAGTTGCGTGCCGAATACCGCAAGGTTCAACGCATCCTTGAAAGGCGGCAATCAAAAAAACAACAACCACTCACACTGATCGAGCTTTACCAAGTGGTCGTCGATTGGATCGATGAACTGTCGGATGCAGAGCCAAACCATGAGGTTCATCAGGTGCTCGCCGAAGCATTGCAGGACCCCGCTCGCTTGTTGGCTTGGCATACGGAAATCGAAGAAGACTTCAAGGAAGACACAGGTACAGGGCATCAGTCTTAACGTTGGACGGCCTCCCCGCACAATTAGTCCACGCATAAAAAATCCGCCGCAGTATCTGCGGCGGCAACCAAAGGTTTTTGTCGAAGCAGAGCGGCTAAGACAGGGCCAACGCTACACCCCTGCTTGATTAAATAGTGTGAAGTTTAATTAATCGAGTTTAATCCAGCGCCTGGCTGCAGGCCGCGTGAACTGTGCTTAGAATCAACCTCGGCAAACTCGCCGAACACAATAAGAATCGTAACGCCTCACCTGAAAAACATCTGCCAATACGCTCTTATGCGCCATCCAGTCAGTGCGATGTTTCTGTGCGCGTTAATTATTCCGGGGAAGTCACAACATGATCAAACAGTGCAGCCTGTTAGCGCTGGCGGTGTGCGCCAGTATCAGCCAATTCGCGCAAGCCGACGCCGTCTCCGACCAGGCCGATTCCAAAGGGTTTATCGAGGGCAGCAGTGTCACCGGGCTGTTGCGCAACTATTACTTTGACCGCAACCGCGAAGGCGGCAGGGCCGACAACCGCGACTGGACCCAGGGCGCAATGCTCAACTACGCCTCGGGCTTTACCCAGGGCACCATCGGTTTCGGCGTGGATGCCTACGCCTACGGCGGGCTGAAACTCGACGCTACCCATGCGGACGCCGGCACCGGCAACCTGCCGACCGACCGGCATGGCGATCCCGAAGATGCCTACGGCTCCGTCGGTGCCGCGGTGAAGATCAAAATCTCCAAGACCCAACTCAAGTTCGGTGACATGCAGCCCACTGCACCGGTGTTCGCCACCGGCGGTACTCGCCTGCTGCCCCAGACCGCCACCGGCTTTGACCTGACCAGCAGCGAGATCGCCGGGCTGGACCTGGAAGCCGGGCACTTCACCAGCACCAACAGCGGCATGACCAGCGACCATGACCACGATATCTACGCCACCTACGCCAACGTGCCGGCCAACAGCGCGAGTTTTGTCGGCGGCAAATACGCCTTCACCCCGTCCCTGAGCGCGACGCTGTACGCCAGCGAACTGGAAGATATCTGGCGTCAGTACTACACCAACCTCAACTACGTCATCCCGCTGGGCCATGACCAGTCGCTGGCCCTGGACGGCAACCTGTATCGCACCCTCGACACCGGCAGCGCCAAGGCCGGCGCGATCAACAACACCACGTATTCGGTCGCGGCGGCGTATTCATTCCTGCAGGCCCACACGCTGACGCTGTCGTTCCAGAAAGTGCACGGCGACACGCCCTTTGACTACATCGGCACCGGCAACAACGGCGCGGGTGAAGGCGGCGACTCGGTGTACCTGGCCAACTCGGTGCAATGGGGCGACTTCAACGGCCCGGGCGAACAGTCCTGGGGGATCCGCTATGACTTGAACATGGCCAGCTATGGTGTGCCGGGCCTGAGCTTCATGGGCCGTTACATCAACGGTTCGGACATCAACGGCACCCATACGCCGGTCAACAGCGCGTATGCCGGCGACTATGGTGCCGATGGCGCTCACCACGAGACTGACCTTGAGGCCAAATACGTGATCCAGAGCGGCCCGGCGAAGAACCTGTCGCTGCGCGTGCGCGATGCGATCGTGGCGTCGAACGCCGACCAGCGCGACGGCGATTTGAACGAGTTGCGACTGATCGTCGACTACCCGTTCACCCTGCTGTAATCACTCCCGGAATGACTCCAGCCGCTCGCGCATCCCCGCGCTGGCGGCTGGACCGGCCTGCAACGTGCAGGCATCCAAGGGCACCACCTGCCCATCGGCATCGGCCATCATCGGCTGCACCAACCGCCCCGTCCCGCGCTCCACCACCTGCACACTGGCGCCTTCCTCGGCGTAGTGCCGGTTGCCCCACGCCACCAGCGACATCAGCACCATACGAAAATCCTCGCCCTTGGCCGTCGGTACGTATTCGTAGCGCGGCGGCCGTCCGCTGTAGGCCTTGCGCTCGAGCATCCCGGCGTCGACCAGGGCGGTGAGGCGGCGCGTGAGCATGTTCGGCGCGATGCCGAGGCTGCGCGAAAACTCATCGAAACGGCGCAGGCCTTGCAGCGCGTCGCGCATGATCAGGATGCTCCACCACTCCCCTACCCGGTCGAGGCTGCGGGCGATGGGGCATTCGTCGCGGGTCAGGGACTTGCGTTGCATAGGGGTTCCTGTGAGTCGCTATAAAGTTGTGTGACGCCATGTTACTTTCATCATGATAGTGACGTCCATAGGGTCTGTACCCTCAACACAACCGGAGTCGATTGATCATGAGTAAACGTATCGTTGTGACGGGCATGGGCGCCCTGACGCCGCTGGGCGCCAGCGTGGAAGCGACCTGGCAGCGCCTGTTGGAAGGCCAGTCGGGCATCCGTCGCCTGCCTGAAGAATTGATTGGCGACCTGGCGGTCAGCATCGGCGGCCAAGTCCAGAGTGCGCAGCAGGATGCCGAGGCGGGTTTTGATCCTGATCGGCTGTTGGCGGCCAAGGAACAACGCAAGATGGACCGCTTTATCCTGTTCGCCCTGGCGGCGGCCGACGAGGCGTTGAAGCAAGCCGGCTGGGCACCGAAAACCCCGGAAGAACAGGAACGCACCGCGACCATCATTGCCTCGGGCGTAGGCGGTTTCCCGGCGATTGCCGATGCGGTGCGCACCACTGACAGCAAGGGCCCACGGCGTCTGTCGCCGTTCACTATTCCGTCGTTCCTGAGCAACATGGCCGCCGGGCATGTGTCGATCAACTACGGTTTGAAAGGCCCGCTGGGCGCACCGGTGACCGCCTGTGCGGCCGGCGTGCAGGCGATTGGCGACGCCGCGCGGATGATCCGTGCCGGTGAAGTCGATGTCGCCGTGTGCGGGGGCGCCGAAGCGGCGATCCACCGGGTCAGCCTCGCCGGGTTTGCAGCGGCGCGGGCGCTGTCCAGCGACTTCAACGACACCCCGGAGCGTGCCTCGCGACCCTTCGACCAGGCGCGCGACGGCTTCGTGATGGGCGAAGGCGCCGGCATCCTGGTCATCGAGGAACTCGAACACGCCCTCGCACGCGGCGCCCAGCCGATTGCCGAACTGGTGGGCTACGGCACCAGTGCCGATGCCTACCACATGACGGCCGGCCCGGAAGACGGTGACGGCGCACGCCGGGCCATGACCCAGGCCTTGCGCCAGGCCGGAATCGAGGCGTCTGCGGTGCAGTACCTGAACGCCCACGCCACCTCGACGCCCGTGGGCGACAAAGGCGAGTTGGCCGCGATCAAGACGGTGTTCGGCGCCACGGGCAGCCCGGCGATCAGCTCGACCAAATCCGCCACCGGCCACTTGCTGGGCGCTGCGGGCGGCATCGAAGCTATCTTCACCGTCCTCGCCCTGCGCGATCAGATCGCCCCGGTGACCCTCAACCTGGACCACCCTGACGCCCTCGCCGAGGGCCTGGACCTGCTGCGCGGTGAGGCACGGCCGATGGCCATTGAATACGCGCTGTCCAACGGCTTCGGCTTTGGCGGCGTGAATGCCAGCGTGCTGTTCCGCCGCTGGCACTGACCCGCCGGTTTGCCCCTGTTGTGATTTTCGGGGACCATGGGCGCCTTTCCTTGACTGCCAACCAGAGGCGCCCATGGCCAACCACGACCTGTCCTACACTCCCGATCCGGATGCCGACTCGATTTCCTCCGACGTCATCGGCTTCAACGGCATCCTGGTCTCCACCCAGATCCCGACCCGCGCCGACGGCAGCCTGGAACTGGGCGATATCACCGCGCAAAGCGAATGCACCCTGCAGGCCTTGAAAGTCGCCCTGGAAAAGGCCGGCAGCTCGATGGACCGGGTGATGCACCTGACCATTTATCTGACCGACATGGCCGACCGCGCCGCCTTCAATGAAGTCTACAAACGCTTCTTCGCCAAGCCCTGGCCCGTGCGCGCGGCTGTTGGCGTCGCCGCCCTGGCGGTCGACGGCATGCGTGTGGAAGTCACCGCGATGGCCGCTCAAGCCTGAAGTGATGCCGGTCAGGCATTTCACGGCTACAATGCGCGCCTCAACCGTGACAAGCCTGACTAAAAAACTATGTCCTTGCCCAAGCATCACCTGGAATTGCTCAGCCCTGCCCGCGATGTCGCCATCGCGCGCGAGGCTATCCTGCATGGCGCCGACGCCATCTACATTGGTGGCCCGAGCTTCGGCGCCCGCCATAACGCCTGCAACGAGGTGAGCGATATCGCTCAACTGGTGGAATTCGCCCGCCGTTACCACGCGCGCGTGTTCACCACCATCAACACCATCTTGCATGACAACGAACTCGAACCTGCGCGCAAGCTGATCCATCAGCTCTACGACGCCGGTGTCGACGCGTTGATCGTGCAGGACCTGGGCGTGATGGAGCTGGATATTCCGCCTATCGAGCTGCACGCCAGTACCCAGACTGACATCCGTACCCTGGGCCGCGCCAAGTTTCTCGACCAGGCCGGTTTCTCGCAGCTGGTATTGGCCCGTGAGCTGAACCTGCAGGAAATCCGCGCCATCGCCGACGAAACCGATGCCGCCATCGAGTTCTTCATCCACGGCGCCCTGTGCGTGGCGTTCTCCGGGCAGTGCAATATCTCCCACGCACAGAATGGCCGCAGCGCCAACCGTGGCGATTGCTCCCAGGCCTGCCGCCTGCCGTACACCTTGAAGGACGACCAGGGCCGCGTCGTGGCCTTTGAAAAGCACCTGCTGTCGATGAAAGACAACAACCAGAGCGCCAACCTGCGCGCCCTGGTCGAGGCCGGCGTGCGCTCGTTCAAGATTGAAGGCCGCTACAAGGACATGGGCTATGTGAAGAACATCACCGCCTACTACCGCCAGCGCCTCGACGAGATTCTTGAAGACCGTCCGGACCTGGCCCGCGCCTCCAGCGGCCGTACCGCGCACTTCTTCCTGCCCGATCCGGAAAAAACCTTCCACCGGGGCAGCACCGATTACTTTGTCAGCGACCGCAAGATCGACATCGGCGCCTTCGACACTCCAACCTTCACCGGCCTGCCGGTGGGTGTGGTGGAAAAAGCCGGCAAGCGCGACCTGCAGGTGGTGACCCATGAGCCGCTGTCCAACGGCGACGGCCTCAATGTGCTGGTCAAGCGTGAAGTGGTGGGTTTTCGCGCGAACATCGCCGAGCCCAAGGGCGAGTTCGAGGAAGACGGTGAGAAGCGCTACCGCTATCGGGTCGAGCCGAACGAAATGCCGGCCGGCCTGCATCAACTGCGCCCCAACCATCCGCTGAACCGCAACCTGGACCACAACTGGCAGCAGGCCTTGCTCAAGACCTCGGCTGAACGCCGGATCGGCCTGTCATGGGTGGCGTGCCTGCGTGAAGAGCAGTTGCACGTCACCGCGACCAGCGAAGAAGGCATCAGCGCCAGCGTCACCCTGCCCGGCCCGTTCGGTGTGGCCAACAAGCCGGAACAGGCGCTCGACACCCTGCGCGATCTGCTCGGCCAACTCGGGACCACCGAATACCACGCGACCAACATCGCGCTGGATGCGCCGCAGGCGTTCTTCATCCCCAACTCGCAGCTCAAGGCGTTGCGCCGCGAAGTGATCGAGGCCCTGACCGCTGCTCGCGTCGCGGCGCACCCGCGTGGCGGGCGCAAGGCCGAAACCACGCCGCCGCCGGTGTACCCGGAAGCGCACCTGTCGTTCTTGGCCAACGTCTACAACCAGAAGGCCCGCGACTTCTATCATCGCCACGGCGTGAAGCTGATCGACGCCGCCTTCGAAGCCCATGAAGAAACCGGCGAAGTGCCGGTGATGATCACCAAGCACTGCCTGCGTTTCTCGTTCAACCTGTGCCCTAAACAGGCCAAGGGTGTGACGGGCGTGAAAACCAAGGTTGCGCCGATGCAACTGATCCATGGCGATGAAGTGCTGACCCTGAAGTTCGACTGCAAACCCTGCGAGATGCACGTGGTGGGCAAGATCAAGGGGCATATCCTCGGCCTGCCGCAACCGGGCAGTGGCGTGGCGCATTTCGACCCCGAAAACCTCATCTACCAGGGCACGCACTGACGCTGCGGGAGCGGGGCCACCACCAGCCCCGCTGCAACCCTGCCGCTGCCAGCAGAATCGCCGCCACACCCAACCATTGCAGCCAGCCGAGGCGATGCCCGAAGGCGATCCAGTCCACCAGGATCGCCGCAATCGGGTAGATGAACGACAACGCGCCGGTGATGGCCGTGGGTAATTTCTGGATCGCGCCGTACAGCAGCACATACATCAACCCGGTATGTACCACCCCGAGCGTGATCAGGGCCGACCAGGCGTTGGTCGATGCCGGCAGGCTGTTCCAGGGCACCAGCGGCGCCAGGAGTACCGCGCCGGTTGTGACCTGAATCAACGCCATCAAATGCGGCGGCACTTCTTTCAAGCGCTTGATAATCAGTGCGGCAATCGCATACAAAAAGGCCGCGCCCAAGGCCAGGGCGATCCCCGCGAGATAGTCGCCACCGCCCGACGTTTGCTCGCCATGGGCCGTGACAATCGCCAGCATCCCCAGGAACGCCACGCTCAACCAGGCCAACTTTTGCACGGTGATCTTTTCACCCAGAAACAGCGCTGCCAACAGCACCAACATGAACGGCTGCACGTTGTACACCGCAGTGCTGATGGCGATCGACGCGTGGGAATAGGACTCGAACAACAGCAACCAGTTACCGACGATGGCCACGCCGCTGAGCATCGCCAGGCCGAGTTTCGTCCAGCTGAGCAGGTCGCGCCGCAGGTAGCCCAGCAGCGCGCACACCAACAACAGGGCCAGCCCGCCGATCACGCAGCGCCAGAACACCACTTCGATCACCGACACGCCCGACACCAGTACAAACCAGCCGATGGTGCCGGAGATCAGCATGGCGGCGACCATTTCCCACGAACCGCGACGGATAGATGTGTCCACGATGGAGGCTCCTCAAATGAGGCTCAATTATGGCAATCTGCTTGGCAGCCGCTCCAGCGACTAAAAAAGGCAAAACCTCGTATTCACCTTTACTAATTAGGCGCACCCCATGATCGACACCATCGACCAGCAACTGATCGCCGCCTTGATGGACGACTCGCGGCTGTCCCTCAAGGCTTTGGCCGGCATCACCGGGTTGTCCTCGCCGAGTGTCGGCGAACGCCTGCGCCGCCTCGAGGAACGCGGCGTGCTCACCCACTACACCGTCGACATCGACCCCAGACACTTCGGCTACCTGCTGCAAGCCATCGTGCGCATCCGCCCGTTGCCGGGCAAATTGCAGGAGGTGGAACGCCAGATCCAGGCGATCCCCGAGTTCACCGAGTGCGACAAGGTCACCGGCGATGACTGCTTTATCGCACGCTTGCACGTGCGCACCATGGACCACCTCGACACCCTCCTCGACCGGCTGAACGCGTATGCCGAAACCAACACCGCGATCGTCAAGAAAACCCCGGTCAAGCGACGGCTGCCGCCGCTTGCGGATTAGTGACCAGGCGTCATCAACGCAGTGACTGGATCGCTATTCTGTCAGCATTGGCCGCTCTTTATGCTGGGCTCCACACATTGGAACCACAGGTATAAAGCTCATGTACGTCATTACCGGAATCACAGGCAAAGTCGGCGGCGCCCTGGCGCATCACCTCATCGAAGCGGGCCAACCGGTGCGCGCAGTCATGCGTGACGCGGACAAGGCGGCCTATTGGGCGGACCTGGGCTGCGAGATAGCATTGGCGCGAATGGAAGATGCCCAGGCCCTGACCGAGGCCTTCCGGGGCGCGACGGGGGTGTTCATCCTACCGCCTTCGGATTTCGACCCGCTGCCGGACTTCCCCGCTGCGCGCGCGGTGATTGCCGCCGTCAGCCAGGCACTCCAGGCGGCGGCGCCGAAGAAAGTGCTGTGCCTGTCCACCATCGGCGCCCAGGCCCGCGAACTCAACCTGCTGACCCAGCGCACCCTGATGGAACAAGCGTTGAGCGCTCTCGATCTGCCGGTGACCTTCCTGCGTCCGGCCTGGTTCATGGAGAACGCGCTTTACGATGTGATCGCCGCCCGGGAAACCGGCGTCATTCATAGCTTCCTGCAACCCCTGGACAAGGCCGTGCCGATGATCGCCACCGCCGACATCGGCGCCCTGGCGGCGCAGTTGCTGCAGCAGGACTGGGCTGGCCGCCGCGTGGTCGAACTGGAAGGCCAATGGGTCAGCCCCAACGACATCGCCCGCAGCCTGACGCAGATCCTCGGCCGTGACGTACGCGCCGAAGTGGTCGAGCGTGACACCTGGGAAGCGTTGCTGCGTGCCCAAGGCGCACAAAACCCAACACCGCGCATGCGCATGGTCGATGGGTTCAACGAAGGCTGGATCTGCTTCGAGCACGATCAGGTGCTCAAGGGCAGCACCTCACTGGACAGTGTGCTGCGCAAGTTGGCTGGCTGAATAGGCTTGTTGTGGTTACAACACTTTATGTGGCCAGCAGGTTTGTTGTGGCGAGCAAACGCTATGTGGCATAGGCCTTTTGTGGTGAGCAGGCTCTTTGTGGTGAACAAACTCTCTGTAGCAACCAGGCTTGTTGTGGAGAGTGGGACCTACATGGTGAGCAGGCTCTCTGTGGTGAGCAGGCTTGCCCTGCGTTGGGCTGCGCAGCAGCCCCATAGGGTTATCCAGACACCCCGGGGCGCTTGGACCAGGGGCCGCTTCGCGCCCCAACGCAGGGCAAGCCTGCTC